>NZ_VAWE01000007.1 GCF_005795905.1 Streptomyces marianii | reverse complement strand
CGCGATGCGGAGGCGAGTGACGGAGTGTCACCGCCCGCGCAAGCGCGGGCGGTGCGTCCCGCTGCGCGGGACGTGCTCCGGGCTCCGCTGCGCTCCACCCGGAGGGCCGGGCGCGTGCCGCCCCCGGAGCCCGCTGCGCGGGCAGGCCGGCCCCGCTGCGCGGCCCCGACCGGATGGGGCGTCACCTGGTGCATCACCTGCGGAGTTGTGTAGCGTCTGGGGTTCGAGCGCACCCCCTCCGCTGCGCTGCGGGGGTGAGGCTGGCTACGAGGGAGAGGGGTGCGGCGGGCGGTCCGGCGCGGGCGGAATGGATCTTGCCGTCATGACGGCATGCCGTTCTGCCGTCGCTGGCCTGGTGACTGAGGGTGCTTCACTTTCGGGGCCGGGATGGACTCTGGAATGGAGGCTGCATCACTCTGCATCAGTGCGTAGGAGCATGTACCGTTGGCGGATCGTGGGGACACCCCCTGGGGGGTGAACACGGACCTGTCAACACACGGACCGGGGCGGGGCACAGCGCTGTGCGGCCCTCTCCGGGGCCGTTCCGGCACGGGTACGGGACGAGGGGCGCAGCGCTCTGACGTGCGTGTACACGCGTCGGGGGCGTGGTCCTGGCCGTGTTGCGGACCCTCGCGGCCCGCTCGCCGGGCGGGTCGGGCGAGGGGGCCGGCCACCCGGGCCGCGAGGGCCGGACCGCCCCGCGCAGGCCCGTCCTGACGGCTCATCAGCCGTCCAGGGCGAATTCCATCGGTCGCCCCTAACAGGGTTGACACCCCATCCGGAATCCGCCCGTAAACACACGACGCCCCCGGAACAGAATCCGTTCCGGGGACGCTCCGTGGCATTCCGAATTACACGGCCCGCTCCCGCTCCTTCTTCCGACGATTAACGGGGTCAGGGGTTGGTGCGGCGGTCGAGTGCGCGGGCCAGGGTGTCGGTGACGCGGTCGTCCTGGTCGGCGAGGCGGATCAGGGCGCGCAGTATCTCGGACTTGTCGACCGCGCGGCCGGTGCGGCGGCGCAGGGAGAGGGCGAGCTGGTCGAGGGTGAGGGCGTCGTCCTGGTCCAGGAGCAGCGTGTACTTGCTGGGCTTGGCCGGGGCCGGCGCTTGGGGCGCGGCTGCCGTTGTGCCGTCCTGCCGTTGTGCCGTTGTGCCGTCATCGGGGCGTTGGTCTGCGGTTTCTCCGGTGAAGCGGCCGGAGAGGCCGGTGAGCAGCGCGCTGACGCCGCCGGTGTCCACGGTGAAGCTGTCCTTCTTGGTGCTCATGCTGCGGGGGTCTCCGGGAGGTAGCCGGCCTTCACGGCCAGGTCGCGGAACATGCGCGCGACGTCGGACTTCGGTTCGTACTGGGCGATCGTCTGGCCCTTGTTCTTCGCCTCCGCCACGACGGTGCGCAGCGGGATCTCGCCGACCACCGGCAGGGGCAGGTGGTGGAGGGCGTCGTAGACCTTGGCGTGGAAGCCGGAGAAGGGGCGGGCGATGCGGTTGATGACCAGGCCCCGGTAGTGCGGCATCGGCATGCGGGTCTCGGCCACGAGGGTCTGCACCTGCCCGAGCAACAGTTCCAGGGCCTTGAGGGAGAACTCGTCCACGTCGACGGGGATCAGGACGTGCTCGGCCCAGCGCAGGATGTTGTCGGTGTCGACGTCGAGGGCGGGGCGGCAGTCCACCAGGCAGTGGTCGAAGTCGTCGCCCAGGAGCTCCAGCACCCAGTCGAGGCGCTCCTCCTTGCTGCGGGTGCTGTGGAGCTGGCGCGGCAGGGTGAACAAGTCCAGCGAGCTGGGGATCACCCACAGGTTCTCCGAGTGCCGGCGCACAAGGGAGCGGGCCTGGTCGCGGTCGCAGCCGTCGAGCATCGCGCGGGCCAGGGTCAGCTCCCCGCCCGGCTCCAGCCGCGGCACCTTCAGCGCGTCGGTCAGGTTGCCCTGCCCGTCCATGTCCACCAGCAGCGTCTTGCGGCCCGCGGCCGCGAGCGTGCCGCCCAGATGCAGCGTGGTCGTCGTCTTCGCGACCCCGCCCTTCTGGTTCAGCAGCGCGTCTCTCGTCATCGCCATAACGGCAGACCGTACCGCCGTTGTGCCGTCATGCCGTAGTTACGGCGCGACGGCATGGCCTTGGTGTCTTCGGGTCGGTCAAGGGGTCTGGCCTGGGGAATCGGGAGTGGTCAAGGGGGCCGGGCCTGCGGATCACAGGCGCAGCGGTCCGGCTGTCCTACCGCCCGGCGTTCGGCTACAGCGGGTAGCGGCGAGGCGAGGCGAAGCGGCGCGAGGCGCCCCGAGATCCCCCTGCCGCCCTCGCCTGAGGCGGTCCGGCGGGGGCTGTCCAGGGGTTTTGTGCTCGCTTCGCGTCGCCTCGCCTCTCCTCGCCGCTACGTTCCGTGCGCATCAGGGCCGGGGCGGGGCGCGGGTCAGGTGCGGCGGCGCCGGCCGAAGATGCCGCCGCCGGTCGGCGGGTCCGGCTGCTCCTGGGCGGCTTCGGCTTCGGCGGAGCGGCGGTGGTTGAGGCAGGGGCGGCACTCGCCGCCCGGGGTCAGGCCGGCTTCCGGGTAGACCTGGCGCTGGCAGGTCGGGCAGAGCCACTTGGCCGCCTCCAGCCGGGCCCGTTCGGCTTCCCGCTCCTGCCGGAGCCGCTCGCGTTCGGTCTCGCGGGCCGTGCGGCGTGCCTCGTCACGCACCGCGTAGGCGCGGTAGTCGTCCGGGTTGTCCAGCGCCTCGGTGAGGGTCTGCCAGGTCTTGTGGCCGTAGCGCCACCACACCGGGCCGTGCGGGCCGTGCGCGGCGAGCCGGCGCAGGGTGGTGGCCAGCAGCGGGACCGTGCCGGTGTAGTCGCGGTAGCCGTCCGGCCGCTCGCCGTTGTCGGGCGTGTGGCTGTCGGCGTTCCACTGGCCGCGCCAATGCTCGCGGGCCAGGGTGCCGACCTCGCGCATGCGGGTCTGCATGGCGAGCTTCCCGACGTTCTTGGTGAACACCAGCGCGACGGGCGGGTGGCCGTCGCGGGGATTCTCGGGCCACACGGTCCGCCACAGCGGCACGTCGCGCCCGTTGCCGGTGCCGGTGGGGACGCGGCGGGAGAAGAAGCGGCGGTAGCGCTCGATCTTGTCCGCGACGATGGGCGGGCCCTCGGTGCCGTTGTCGACCTCCACGAACAGCAGCGGCACCGCCTCGTGGCCGGGGGAGGCGAACACCATGTCCGCGCGCAGGCTGCCGCGGGCCGGGGCCAGGAACGTGCCGCCCGTGGGCAGCACCATCTCCGTGGTCCAGGCGGCCAGCGGCCCGAGCCCTTCCGGCCGCGCGGGCGGGTCGGCCGGCGGCGCGGCGGGGACGAGCTGGTTCTTGCGGGCGACGGGCTGCGTCGGTTCGGGCGGGGTCTGGAGGAAGGCGTCCAGGACGTCGGTCACCGCGCGGGCGTGCTTGGCGCCGGAGGCCGCCGCCGCCTTCGCGGTGCCGCCCATCTCGCGGGCCGGGCGGTCCAGGACCACGGCCGCCGCCTCCAGCCCGGCCGGGGTGAGGGTCCACAGTTTCTCGGTCACCCGGACACCGGCCTCGTTGACGCGCACCGCGCTGCCCGGCGAGATCACGAGCTTCTCGGCCTCCAGGTCCTTCAGCCCGCCGCGCACGGTCGCCGCGTCCTTCGTCCCCGGACACATCAGCCGGCGTATCTGGTCCGGGGTGGCGACCTTCACCACCCCCAGCGCCGCCAGGCACATCGTCCGCGTCCGGCCCGTCGACCCGTACCGGCGCAACGCCGAACCGCCCACCCCGACCACGCTCCCTCCCCGGCCGCCCGTACGAGCGGGCCCCTCTGTCCTGGTTGATCACAGTACAGAGGGGTGTCGAGGCTTGCCCAGCGCCCCGAACTGTGTGCTGAGCTGCGTAAACGTGTGCTGGGCAAGCCTCGGGCACCGCAGGGGGAACGCAGGGGAAGCCACAGGGGCAACCGCAGGGGAGCGGGGAGGCTTGCCCAGCCCCCTTGTCCACCGCTGCCCGGCGCCGCCGCGAGCGGGCGGTCATCCGGGCGCCCGGATGCCGGGCGAGTCGGTTACCGGTTACCGGTTACAGGCCCCACAGGAGCCGCCCCGCACCGCCCTGAGCAGCCCGAACCGGCACTCTCACCGGCCTGTAACCGGTAACCGGTAACCGCCCGGCGGGCCGTGCAAATGCTGCGCACCACCAGCCGCGCCGACGACGACCAGGAGCACGAGCAGCTCGCCCGGCACGGCCGGCGGGAAGTTCACCGCCTCGCACGCGCACGACACGCGCGCGCCTTGGGCCCCGCCACCGGGCCCGGCCGGGGCGGTGAGGAAGAACTCCCCGCGCGTCCCGCCGGGTGGTTACTTACTCCTTCCCGACCGGGCCGGGAGCGCCGCGATCGGCCCTCATGGGCCGTCTTCCCGGCCGCTGCCCGTCGGGAGGCGGTAAGGAGTAACCACCGCGCGCGATGATCGGGCGATGACCGACCGCCGCCCGCTGGGCACCGGATGCGACCGCGCCGACCTGTCCCGCACGCGAGACACCGAACCGGCGCCGCGCGCGCAGCTCGCCGCCGAACGCCTCCCCGCCGCCCCGGCCCCCGAGTCGAAGCCGCGCCCGGCCGCCGGGCACCGCCGGGTGCTCGGGGCCGGCCCCGCTCCGGCCGGGCGGTGACCGCGGCTGTGACGGGCGCGGTGACACCGGGCCGTCACAGCCGCCGCCGGGCCCGGCCCGTGCCGGGGCGCGCCCTCACGCGTACGTGCGCGCTGCGCCGCGTGTGCGTGAAACCGCGGGCGGGCGGCACGCACAGCACGCGTCACGCGCGGCACGCGTTGGACCGCCCCGAGGAGCCGTCGAAGGCGCTCCGCAGCCCGCCCTCGCCGAGCCCGGCCCGGCTCCCCGACCGGCCCCCGGGCCGTCCGTCCCGTCTCGTGTGCACGCGTGTGCTCGTGCACGTGTGCACGCTTTAACGCGCGCGACCCCCGCCACGGCCCGGAAACGGTCCTCAGACCGCCCCGCAGCACCCCGCCGGACTCCCCGCCCGGGAGCCCGCCGGGCGCCTCCCGTACGGACACACACGGACGCGGGCGGGCAGCGCGCGGACGGACGGGTGGGCGCAGCCGGGCGGGCGGGCGTGCCCCGGCGCGGCGGCGCGGGCAGCCGCGGCCGGGCAGCCGCGCGGAGACGAAGCGGCCGGCGCACCGCCACCCGGCACCGCCCGACGACCGCCACGGCACCGCCACCCGCGCCTGCCGGGTGGCGGTGCGGGTGCGGTCCCGTGGCGGTCACGGGTGGCGGTGAGCGAGTGAAGCTCCACACGCGCGCGTCACGCGCGCATGTTGGCCCCGCCGGTTCACCCGGATCCGGCGGTGATGAATGAACGTGATGAACCCGCCGTCCTGCCCGGCGGCCTGACGGCGACCTGGCCCGTCCTGTCCATCGAGGCGCCGGTACCGCGGGCTCCGCGCGGCGCGGACAGGCCGCCGCCACGTCGGCGGACAGGACGCACCAGCGCCGACAGGCCGGACAGGCCAATCAGCCCACCCCCGCCCCTGGGGCCAAAACGGCCCGGTACGGCCGGGAAACCCGGGGGTGCGCCCGCTGATTGGATTGGCTGGTCCGCGCAGGTCAGCATCGGCCGGGCATCGGCCCGTGATCGGCCCTGACTGACCGGCGCCCGCCAATCGGAGCCGATCACGGGCCGATCAGCCGCCGATCGACCTCACAGGCTCACAGGCCACCCGTCCGGCACGCCCACCTGGGCAAACGCCCTGTGAGCCACCCACCCTCACAGCCCGGCGGGCCGGTGTCACGCTCCACCGTCACGCTCACCCGCCCGGCAACGAACGGGGTGAACACGCAGGTCAGCGCCGTGCGTGACGCGTGACAGTCCCGGCCGGACGGGCCGGACCCCAGGTGAACGCCCGGCCTCGTACGCGTACGTACGCGTGTAGGGCCGACCGGAGTTCACCCACCCCCGGCCCGGGTGAACGAGTGAACACCCGCCCCGGAAGCCCTGTACGCCGATCTGGGCGCCGAACGCGGCCCGCCCCGCCCAGGGAGACCCGGGCGGGGCGGAAACGCGGGAGACGGCCGTGCAGCGGCTCAGAAAGCCTCTGTCTGCTCCGGGTCCGGCTCGTCGGCGGGCGGGGGGATGTCGTAGCCGAGCGCGGCGGCCTGGTCGTCGGTGAGCGTGAGCGCGGGGAGCGGGGCGTTCCCGGCGTAGTCGATCGCCTGCCAGGGCCAGGTGACGCCCTCGCAGAACTGCTCGGGCCACGCCCGCTCGGATCGCTGGCCGCGCCAGGGCACCCAGTCCATCAGCCGCAGCGCCTGGGCGCCGGGCTCGTTCGACGGGGACAGCCCGAACCCGAACTCGGGCCAGCGCAGCCACAGCGAGGAGCCGATCGGGCGCAGGTCCCGGCGCTTGACGCCCGGCGCGGCGTGCGGGGAGTGCGCCTCGATGAGCATGGCCGCGCCGTTCGAGGCGGTGCGCAGCATCTCCAGCGCGCTCATCAGCGGTTTCGCGGCTTCCTCGTCGGACTTGCCGCTGGTGGTGAGCTTGTACAGCGGGCCGATCAGCATCAGGTCCGGGCGCGCCTGCTCCACCCGCCGCGCCAGCCTCGCCCGGTCCGCCGGCGTCGTGAGGTCCAGCCCGCCCGGCTCGAACTCGAACGCGATGTTGCTGCTGGTCACCGGCGCGCCCTCGTCAGCCGCGGCCTGCGCCATGCTCCGGAACCACGGCCGGGCCTGGCGGTCGGAGTTCTCCGCGTCCACGACCAGCACCCGCACCGGGCGGATCTTCGCGCGCTTGAACGGGTGCAGCCCGGCCGCGGCCCGCATGGCGACCTGGCGCAGCCACAGCGACTTGCCCCCGCCCTCCCCGGCCGTGACCATCAGCCGCTCCCAGCGGGCCAGCAGCCCCGGGATCACCCACTCGGGTTCGTCGTCGGCCTGCGCCAGGAACTCGTCCAGGTGCAGCAGCGGCGCGTCCGACTGGGCGAGGCCCCGGTCCCGGGCCGCCTGCATGTCGGCGACCGCGCGTTCGGCGACCTCCTGCGGGTCGCCGTCGGCGGCGTAGCCGGACTGCACCGCGCGGGTGCCGGCCTCGATGACGCCGCGCAGCAGCGCCAGGTCCCGGACGCGTTCGGCGTAGAAGGCGGCGTTCGCGGCCGTGGGCACCGCCTGCACCAGGGTGTGCAGGTAGGACGCCCCGCCGATGCGGGACAGGTTGCCGTCCTGGTCCAGCCGGGCGCCGACCGTGATCGGGTCGCACGGCTCGCCGCGCACCGCCATCGAGCACACCGCGTCGAACACGGTGGCGTGTGCGGGCTTGTAGAAGTCGGCGGTGGTCACGATCTCGATCACTTCGAGGATCGCGTCCTTCGACAGCAGCATCGCGCCGAGAACGGCCTGTTCCGCGTCCAGATCCTGCGGCGGCACCCGCGTGAAGTCGTTGTCCTTCACAGCCCGCTCCCCCTCGCCGCGATCCGCGCCCTGAGCGCCGCCACCTGCTCCGGCGTCCCGGCACCTTCACCGCCAGGCGCAGCGGCATCCGCCGGCCCGGCCTGCCCCGGGATCGGCACCCGGCACGTCTCCGCGTGCTGCACCAGGTCCCGCCAGCCGTTCGCCGGCATCTCTGCCGCCCGCGCCGCCAGCCACGCCACCGGGTAGCCCGCCGCGAGCAGCTGCACGGCCTGGCCCCGCAGCCGCTCCCGCGAACCGTTCACCAGCGGACGCCCCAGCGCCTGGGCGTAGGCGTCCACGACCACATCAGCCCCGACCGGGTCCGGCGCAGCCGCTTCTCTCTCTCGTCCTGCCTCCGGGGTGTCACCCGAGTCACGGCTGCCAGAGAGAGAGTCTTCTTCCCCACCAGTCTTGATCTTTTTAGCCGCCGCGCGACCGGTCGTCGGTTGACCGACAGTCGGCTTCCCGTATGTCGGTCCGACCTGGGGCTTTCCGGTTTCATCGCAGGTGGGACCGACATACGGCTTTCCGGTGGTCGGTCGCTCCGGCGTTGCTCGCGGGTCCAGGTGCTCGGGCTCGACGCGCACGGCCTTGACGTTGCCGCCGGCGAGCACGTCGTCCAGCATCACGGCGACGTCGTCCGCCGTGAACGCGATGGAGTCGACGCTGAACGTCGTGTACCAAGACCCGCCGCGCTTCGTCTCCCTCTTGCCGTCTGCCAGCTCCACCACTTCGGACCGGCGCCGCTGGACCTTGAACTTCACGACGAACGCGTGGTCCACCAGCACCCGCATCGCCTTGGCGAGCGACTCGCGGCCCTCGTCGTGGGTCTTGCTCAGGGCCTCCACGGTGACCTCGTCGCCGTCCTTGGCCCGCAGCAGCGTGGACAGCAGCCCCTTGGCGGTCATCGACCGCAGGGTGTCCACCGCGCCGTTGTCGATCGCCACGAACCGCGGCGGCCTGCTTGTGCGCTTCCTCACCGGGCCACCCCCGGCGTGACCTGGGAAGGGGCCTGTCCATGTGGTGCCGTGCGGGTTGTGCGTCGTACGCTCAAGGGAGCGCACCTCCTTGCAGGGAGTCGAGTGCTTCTCCGCCCGGGCCGCGAACCCGGGGGGACGTTCGGGCCCCGCCTTCTGGCGGGGCCTGCTGCGTTGTGAGGGCTATCTTTCAAAAGCCCACCTGTGGACAGAGTCCGGCCGTTAACCCTTGCCGCTGGAATGTTGCCTGCGAACCCCGCGAGAGGTCCCGCCATTCCTTTAAGGAGCGTGCGGCAAGGAATCCTGTTAACAGGAAGCTCGGAAATCGCTTTACCGGAAACCCGAACTTCGGCCGATTCTTCGATTCTGGTCGACACGCCTTGGTTGTGTTTACTCGGCGTTCTCACGGCCCCCCTGATTGTTCAGTGATGTGGCCCATCGGAGGATTGTTGCCCCTCCAGCGATTTTGACGGCCACCTCGACTACTCGCCCGTCTGTCAGGTGGACCGTGCGAACTACCTGGGTCACAACTACGTCCCCGGCGGTAAGGCCGAGGGCGGCCTTCTCGGTTTCCGAGGCGAGGCGCGAGGTGACCTCTTCCAGGACGTGATCCTGGGCCACCCCGAGGCGCTCCGCCGCCAGCTCGCGGGATCCGCCCGTCGACACCGGTTCGGCAAGCTCCGGAGCGGCAGCAATCACGTAGGCCGGGTAGTACGAGCTGCTGAGGTGGACCGGCACACCGTTTCGGCTGACCAGGCGCCGGCGGACATGAACAGGGGTTCCGGGGGCCACATCGAGACGAGGGGCAACCAGCTCATCCGCTCCGACCGTGCCGATTTCCAGGATTCGGGAGACCTCGCCACCCCCCAGCGCCTTGCCGGTGGACTCGTGCAGGCGGACCCGGGTCGCGATGTTGTTGCTGATCGGCCCGGCGACGATCGTTCCGACGCCCGCCTTAGGGATGGTCAAGCCCTCCATCTTGAGCACGCGGAACGCACGGTTGGCGGTCGTGTTCGCCACGCCGAAGCGCTCGCAGACCTGCCGCAGCGACGGCATGGTGTCGCCCGGCCTGAGGTCTCCGTCCTGGATCTGCTGACGGTAGTGCGCGGCGATCTCTGCGTATCCGACGTTCTCGGGCATATCGGCTCTCCCCTCTGATGACTCGTGCTGCACCTCGTCGGTGCAGCGCTACACGTACGAGGCTAAACCACGTGATGTTGTAGCGCTACTAGTAGCGCAATCCATGAACGGTGGTCTACCTTGTTGGAGGCGCGAGGTTCCCGCAGCAGCGGGGAGCTAAGCGCTGCGGTCTGACCTGTGTAAACGGGTGTGAACGCGGACGCCCGGCCGGTGTTGACGCACCGGCCGGGCGGGTGGCCGAGGGGTGTTGACGCACCCCGGGCCTTTTGGGCGGTGGTCGGGGCGTTGACGCGCCTCGACCGCTGTCGGACCGATCCACGTCGAGGTGGGAGTAGGGACCGACATGTCGATTGTCGCTGAGCGGCCGGTGTCTGCGCAGGTGGCGGACCGGCCTGGAGTAGGGGAACGAGCCGACGTAGTGGCCATCGCGGCGCCGCGTTCGTACAAGCCGCGGACGGGTCCGCGCTACGTGCGGACGGCGCCGGGGCACGGGCCGGACGGGCTGCGGCTGGGCCGGGGCGAGGACCCGGTGATGAGCGCGGAGCAGTCGGCGTGGGTGGATGAGCTGTACCTGCGCTACGGGCGGCTGGTGCGCTCGATGGTGGTGAACCGGCTGATGGGCCAGGGGGTGGAGTTCGCCCAGGTCGAGCAGTGGCGCGACGACCTGGTGCAGCAGGTGTGGCTGTCGGTGGCGCGGGGGCAGAGCGGGCTGCGGGACATGCGGGACGCGGAGCCGGCCGATCTGCGGGTGCGGCTGCACTTCCTGGTCAAGGGCGCGATCGGCGCGCACTGGAAGACCGGGATCACGCGCAACGAGGTGGCCACGGACTGGGTGGACGTGGTCGGCCGGCAGATGGACCCGGTGGCCCCGCCGGTGGTCGACGTCGACGGCCAGGACGAGCTGACCGCGCGCTGCAACGAGCTGCTGGACGGGCTGAGCGACCAGATGCGCGCGGTGGTGGTGGAGCTGATCTGCTACGACCGCACCACGGAGATGGTCGCGGAACTGCTGGACATGTCCCCGATGGTGGTCAACCGGCTGTCGCAGCGGGCGCTGCGCCGGCTGCGCGGGGACGACGCGCCGAGTCCGGCCCGGGTGGAGGAGCTGTCCGAGGCGCACCGCCGGGTGATCGAGTCGCTTCCGGCCGGGGCGCGGGCGGTGCTGCTGCTGCGGATCGCCGGGGTGTCGGTGGACGCGATCTCGGACCACACCGGCGGCTCGGTCCGCACGATCTACAAGCAGCTCAAGACCTACCTGCCGCTGCTGGACGCCGGGCTGCCGCTCACGCCGCAGGAGACGGCCCGCGCGCAGCGCCGCGAGGACCAGGCCGCCGCCCGCCGCGCCGCGCAGAGCGGCGGTGAGGGCGCGTGAGCACCAACGCCGACCGCAAGCCGTGCTCGAAGCGCCGGCGCCTGCTGAAGGCGCGCCTGGCGGAACGCGACGGCGCCCAGTGCTTCTACTGCGCCACGCCGTTCGGCCCCGGCCTGGAAGGCGCGACGGTCGATCACCTGATCCCGCGCTCCCTGGTCCACACGTGGGCGCAGGCCGCGCTGGTGCTGGCCTGCCACCCCTGCAACGAGGCCAAGGCCGACGCCCTCCCGCAGGCCCTGCTGCGCCCGGCGCCGGGGCAGTTCGGCCCCGGCCTGGTCCCCGCCCGCGCGGTGTGACGGCTGCCTGTCCACCCCCGGCCCGTGCCGGGAGTGGGCGGGGAGCCGGGCACCCCGCCCGGCCTGACCAGCAAGGAGAACCCGATGGCTTGGTTCAAGAACGCGGACCTGGAAGAGGCCACGATCGTCGTCGTCCCCGAGTCCGAGGTGCCCGCGGGCACGCCCGTGATCGACGCCGAGATCGTCAACGACGAGGACTGACCGGCCGCGTGACGGCTGCCTGTCCGCCCCCGCCCGCCACCACCAGGCGGCCGGGGCCGGGCGGGGAGCCGGGCACCCGGCCCGGCCCAGGAAGGACCCTCTCGTGTTCGCGAAGAAGAAGCCCGGCGTCACCTACCCGCCCTACACCACCGCCCCGCAGAAGCCGGGCGAGCCGCGGCCGGTGGGCCAGGCGCCGCGCACCACCCGCTCGAAGCCCGCGCCGGCGGACAAGCCGGTGAAGCGGATCGGCTTCAAGGCCAAGAAGAAGTAACACGCCGTGACCGTGGCCGGGGTGCGCACAGTCCGCACCGTGCGAACAGTGCGCACCCCGCCCGGCCCTTAGAAGGGAGCGGGTGCGCGCCGCGCACACCTCCCCCGCACAGTCCGACGCGTACCGGTTTGTCCGACGCGAACAGTTCCCGCGCACTGTGCGCGCACACTACGGAGAGTCAGGAATTCATGGGTAGGAAGAAGTTGGAGGAGGCCGGGCCGCCGGGGTCGGCGGGGCGGCTGCGGGTGGAGCTGGTGGCGGCGGACCGGTTCATCTCGTTCGTCACGTGGGGCGTGGCGGCGGGGATGATCGTGTGGTCGATGCTGAACGCCACCCCGTACGTGGCTGATCATCTGGCCCCGGAGTGGCGGAACACGGCGTTCGTGCTGCCCCTGGTGGTGGACCTGGCGTTCCTTGGGTCTCTGCGGGCGGACGAGATCGCCTCCCGGCACAACGTGTCCGGCGGTTGGTGGGCGGCGGTGCTGCGCCTGTTCACCGGCGCGGGGTCGGTGTTCCTGAACATCGGGCACGCGGCCGAGAAGGGCGACTGGACCGGGGTGTTCCAGCACCTGATCACCCCGGGCATCCTCGTGCTCCTGGCGGAGGCCGGCCCCGTCTACCGGCGCCGCCTCGCCGGGCGCCTGGACGACGTCGAGCGCGCGGAGGCCGACAAGGCCGAAGCCGCCCGCAAGGTGGCAGCCGCGGAAGCCGACCGCCGGCGCCGCCTCGCCCAGGAGGAAGCCGACCGCCAGGCCGAGGCCGACCGCGCCGAAGCCGACCGCGCCCGGCGCCAGCGTCGCGAGGACCAGGAGTTCGCCCTCGACCTGGAGGAGAAGCGCGAGAGCGCCCGCGCCACCCGCGAACTCCAGGCCCGACGCCTGGACCTGGAGGAGAAGCGCCTCGCCGTGCCCGTTCCCGCAGCCCACAACGGCGCTGACGGCATGACGGCACGCCGTTACAACGGCACGACGGCACCGATCGCCCCGGCCCCGCAGCCGCGTTCGGTAGCCGCTCCGGCCGCACCGGTACGTGTACCTGTCGTGCCTGTCGCGTCCACGCCCCCCACGGGGGTTCCGGCCCCGCAGGCCCGCACTGGAGCCGCGAACGGCCACCCTGTCGCGCCCAAGGCCGACCCGGACACGACAGCAGCCGACAAGGCCGCACAGGCGCTCCACAGTGCCCCGCAGGCCCCGGCCGCGCCCCGCACGACGGACAGCGCAGCATTTGCACGGCCCGCCGAACCCGCCCCCGCAGAGACCCGGAAGGACGCCACAGCGTCCGTGGCCGCAGCCCAGACCGGCCCGGCCCGGGTCACCGCCCGCCTCGACCACCAGGAGGACAAGCCCGCCCCGGCCACGCCCGCCGGCCCCGTGAAGGACTGGGACCTCCCCGGCCTGCCCGCCGAGGTCCGCCCCGGCGTGGACCCGGTCATGCTCACCGACGCCCAGGTGACCGCCCGCATCGACTACGGCCTCACCCAGGAATGGACCCAGCGCCGCATCGGAGAATTCGCCGGACGCAGCGCAACAGTCGTTAATCGTCGGAAGAAGGAGCGGGAGCGGGCCGTGTAATTCGGAATGCCACGGAGCGTCCCCGGAACGGATTCTGTTCCGGGGGCGTCGTGTGTTTACGGGCGGATTCCGGATGGGGTGTCAACCCTGTTAGGGGCGACCGATGGAATTCGCCCTGGACGGCTGATGAGCCGTCAGGACGGGCCTGCGCGGGGCGGTCCGGCCCTCGCGGCCCGGGTGGCCGGCCCCCTCGCCCGACCCGCCCGGCGAGCGGGCCGCGAGGGTCCGCAACACGGCCAGGACCACGCCCCCGACGCGTGTACACGCACGTCAGAGCGCTGCGCCCCTCGTCCCGTACCCGTGCCGGAACGGCCCCGGAGAGGGCCGCACAGCGCTGTGCCCCGCCCCGGTCCGTGTGTTGACAGGTCCGTGTTCACCCCCCAGGGGGTGTCCCCACGATCCGCCAACGGTACATGCTCCTACGCACTGATGCAGAGTGATGCAGCCTCCATTCCAGAGTCCATCCCGGCCCCGAAAGTGAAGCACCCTCAGTCACCAGGCCAGCGACGGCAGAACGGCATGCCGTCATGACGGCAAGATCCATTCCGCCCGCGCCGGACCGCCCGCCGCACCCCTCTCCCTCGTAGCCAGCCTCACCCCCGCAGCGCAGCGGAGGGGGGTGCGCTCGAACCCCAGACGCTACACAACTCCGCAGGTGATGCACCAGGTGACGCCCCATCCGGTCGGGGCCGCGCAGCGGGGCCGGCCTGCCCGCGCAGCGGGCTCCGGGGGCGGCACGCGCCCGGCCCTCCGGGTGGAGCGCAGCGGAGCCCGGAGCACGTCCCGCGCAGCGGGACGCACCGCCCGCGCTTGCGCGGGCGGTGACACTCCGTCACTCGCCTCCGCATCGCG
>NZ_VAWE01000006.1 GCF_005795905.1 Streptomyces marianii | reverse complement strand
TTTCAAGAGCGGAATTCCCGCGTAGCGGGAATTAGTGACGAAGTGGCAATTCCCGTGCTGCGCACGGGAATTGAAGAATTCCGCTGCGCTTCATTCTTGCCTTTCTCTGCTGCGCTCCGAAAGACTTCGGGGATTTCCGCTGCGCTCCAATCCCCTCCGGCCGCGCTACGCGCGGGGCTGGCTACGGTGGAAGGGGGCTCGCGCATCACTTCGACTGACTGTGTAACCGTGACGGAAACTCATGACTGCCTGGTCAGAGGAATGTTAACCGCCCCGGACCAGTGCGAGGGGACCAGGGCCCGCAACCCGCCGGACCCGAACCACCAGCACCCGCAGCATACCCACAGACCAGCCACCCCGCAAAGCCTCCAACTCGCCTCCGCCCACACCACCCTGACAGGGCAACAGTCACACACACGACCGGATCCTGAAACCACCACACGACCACCCCCAACCCTGCTACCGTCACAAGACGACCACCCTGCACCACCCACATGCATCACAACTCCGCACTGTGTAGAGCGACCGAAACAAGCGCACCCCCAACCAGGGGGAGGGAATGGGGAAACCAATGAACGCACCACGCACGCTCTTCCCGCATCAGGTAGAAGCCGTAGAAGCCGCCGTAAGCGCCCTGGACACACCACCCAGGGGAATCCCCGCCAACGGGCTCCGCGCCTCGGTCGTGGCGGCGTGCGGCACCGGGAAGACGTTGATTGCCGCGCACTCCGCGCTGCGGATCGCCAAAGGCGGCCGGATTCTGGTGATGCTGCCGACTCTCGATCTGCTGACCCAGACGGTAAGAGAGTGGCGCGCGGAGGGCCATGACGGCAAGTCGGTTGCCGTGTGCTCACTGGATGATGATGCCGGGCTGTATGCGGCCGGAGTGCGCACGACCACGAACCCGATTGTGCTTGCCGAGCGCCACGGGAAAGGCCCAGTGACGATGTACGCCACGTATGCGTCACTGCCGGTTCTCACCAAGGCGTTCAGCGGGGAATACGGCGGGGCGATGCGGCCCTTTGACCTCGTGGTCGTTGATGAGGCGCACCGGACGTCGGGGAGTCTGGGGAAGGCATGGGCGGCTATCCACCACCAGTCGGAGATTCCGGCGGCGCGGCGGTTGTATTTCACGGCGACGCCTCGGATTTGGCGCGAGCGTCCGCCGAGCTGGGAGGTGCGGGCGGGGTCGCGGGACCGGCTGCCGGCGGAGCTGGCGTGTTCGATGGATGATCTTGAGGTGTTCGGGCCGATCGTGTACGAGCTGGGCTTGGCGGATGCCATCAGTCTGGGGTTGCTGGCCCGGTATCAGATCCTGGTGGTGGAGGTGCGGGATCCGGTGGTGACGCCGGAGCGGTTGTCCGGGCCTCAGGCGCGGGAGGAGGAGGTACGCGGCCTGCGGCTGGGGGCGTTGCAGGCGGCTTTGTTGCGGACGGCGGCCGAGCACGGGTTGCAGAAGATCATCACTTTCCATCACCGCACGGTGGAGGCGGAGGCTTTCTGCAAGGGGCTGAAGAAGAAGGCAGCGGAGCTGCACGCGTCCGATCCGGGGATGTATCCGGAGTCGGTCTGGGCGGGGTGGCTGCGTGGCGAGCACGAATCGGACCACCGTGCGCAGGAGTTGGGGCGGTTCGGTGGGACGGCGCATCGTGCGGTGCTGTCGAATTGCCGGGTTTTGGGTGAGGGGGTGGACTGTCCGGCGGTGGATTCGGTGGCGCTTTTGGATCCCAAGGGTTCGTCGGTGGATATCGTCCAGGCGATCGGCCGGGCGCTGCGTCAGAAGCCGAATTCCGGGAAACTCGCTTCTCTGATTGTGCCGGTGTTTCTTGGGCCGGATGAGGCTCCGTCCGACATGGTCACGTCTGCCTCGTATCGGCCGCTGGTAAAGGTCTTGGCTGGTCTGAGGGCGCACGATGAACGCGCGGTGGAAATGCTCGCCATTCCTCAGGAGAACTCGCCCCGTGAAATGGGCGAGTGGATTGGTCCGGAGCCCGAGGAGGGTGAGGAGGAATCCCGGATGCTGCTCCGGTTCTCCTCTCCCCGTGACCCGGCCGCTGTCGCGGAACTGGTCTCGCTGCGCGTGATCGACACCGAGCGGCAGGACTGGACGCGCGGCTACTGGTCCGCGCGACGGTGGGCGGCACGTGAGGGGCACCTGCGGGTGCCGCTGGGCGCTCAGATGGAGACGGGCCCGGGTGCGGCGTATCCGCTGGGGCGGTGGATCCGCCGGCAGCGCGCCGCGTACGCGTCCGGGCAGCTCGACGGACGTCGGGCGGCGCGGCTCGAACGGCTGGGCATGGTGTGGGACCCGGCCGAGGCCGAGTGGCAGGACAACCTTGCCGCAGCACGGCTCTACATGGACCGCTACGGCACGTTGGCCGCTCCGCGCGGCGCGGTGGTCGCCGAGCCCGGCGGACAGGCCGCACGAGCGCTCCAGGGCCCCTCAGGGGCCACGGGACGGCCTATCGGGCAGTGGCTGTCCAACTGCCGCCGACCCGGCGCCCTGAGCGACGAGCGAGCCGCACAACTCGCGCAGATCGACCGCGACTGGAACCCCGACTGGCCCATCGACTGGCAACGCCACTACACCGGAGTACGAGCCCTGGTGGTGGACGGCGGCGCCGCGGCAGACGAGATCACCCCCGGAGTCACCGTGCACGGCGCAGACGTCGGCCGATGGCTGGCCAGGCAGCGCGAGACATGGGCCGCGCTGTCCCAGGCTCAGCGCGAGCGGCTGACAGCGCTGGGAGTCACCGCCCCCGAGCCCGCCGCGGCGGCCCCGAAGGCCGACGGCCGTGCCGCCGCGTGGGAACGCGGTCTCGCGGCGGCCCGCTCCTACCTCGCCCGCGAGGGCACACTGACGGGCGTCTCGCGGGCCCACATCGAACACGTTGTCCACGACGGCCAGGACCACGCGGTCAAACTCGGGGTATGGCTGGCGAACCAGCGCAGCCGCCGCGCGAAACTCCCCGCCGACCGCGCCGCCATGCTCACGGAGCTGGGAGCGATCTGACGCGGCGGTGCCCCGGACCGATCGGGGGCATCGGCCGGGGCACCGGGTTGGGGGACCGCCGACCCGCGACGGGGGCGCGGGCCGGCGGGGTCTATGCCGCTGAGCCTTCCCCGAACGGAAACCGGTGAGGCTCGCGTGATCTGTCGTCGGATTCCGGGGGAATCCTACGGATATGAGTGACACATGCGGGTGGTGCGGATCGGCGATCTCGCCGGAGGGCAGGCGCCGGTATTGTCCTCGTCCGCGTTCGTGCAGGCAGGCGGCCTACCGAGACCGGCGCCGGGCCGCCGCAGCGTTCCGCGCCAGGGCTGCCCTGTTCCAGATCGGCGGAGAGATCCGCGACCGGTGCGAGGCCCTGGAACTGGCCCTGGCCGACGCGATCGCGGGCCAGCACGCGGAGGCCGGGCTGCACAGCACCGCCGCCGCCGACTTCGCCCACCTGACCCGGGAACTCGTCCGGGTCGCTGTCATCGCCGATCGGGCAGCAGGTGCGACCTGGGAAGAGATCGGTCGACCACATGAACTCACAGCCGATGCCGCACGGGCTCGATGGGGTCACCTGGGCCTCATCCGGCCACCTGAGTCGTTCGCCCCATGATCGTCGGGAACTCAAACAGACAGTCAGGCATCGCCGGCCTCGATGCGCTGCGCGCGGGTGCGGGACACCTTCAGCCGTTTGGGGTCGTCGGCGGGCCACTCGCCGCAGCCGTAGGGGGCGCGCAGCCAGATGACGCCCGCTCGGATGTCGGTGACGATCGCGCGGGTGCGGCCATCCGTCACTTCGTCTCCGACCCGCGGTGCACGTCGGGCTGCCCCGGTGGTTTCGGTCGCGGTCATTGGCTCACCTTGAGTTCGGCCCATACGCGTTTGCCCCACGGCGCGATACCGGATCCCAGCAGGTCGTAGCCCCACCGGTCGGCGCACTCCTCCACCAGGAGCAGCCCGCGGCCGGTGGTGTCGCCGGGTGCGGGCACGCGCAGTTCGGGCAGCCGGCGGGCAGCACGGTCGACCACGGCCAGGCGTACGCGGTCGGCGGTGGGCAGGTCGACCGCGATACGGACCGAGGGGCCCCAGGCGTGCCGCACGGCGTTCGCCACGAGTTCGGACAGCACCAGCGCCGCCGTGGCGGCCTCGTCGTCCAGGCCCCAGGCAGCGAGCGCCACGCGCGCCAGTCGGCGGGCGTCCTGCGCGGTGGCCGCCTGGCGCGGCTTGGTCAGGTTGTATCCGGGGTGTCCCGTTCGGCGGGGTCGCGCTGCGGTCATGCTGGTCATCGCCAGGCCTCATGTCGGTGGTGGGTCGGTCACCGACCGTAGAAGCGGGCAGGGGCGGCGGCGGGTACAGCCGCTACCCCCTCCCGGAGGGGTACAGGCTGTACCCCTATGCGGCAACGCCCAGTTGACGCGCCAGGCCGCGGGCGTCATCGCGGACGAGCGCGCTGCCGTTCTCCGACAGCTCCACGGCCGCGCCGCGCGCGAACAGGTTGAACCGCGCGGTCTCCGGACTGGCCTCGTACGCCTTCTGCAACAGGTGCACGACCGCGACGGACTCGCCTTGCAGGCTGTAGGCGCGGGCTGTCTCGATGATGTGGAACGAACGGCGCGTGGACGATTGCATGGCGCCAAGATCGATGTGGGTGGCGGCGTCGACCGCCTCACCGGCACGCACGAGATCGGTCCTCATGGTGATCGCGTACGCGTCGACCATGCCCCGGCCGAAGATCAGCCAGGGGTGGGCGTAGCCGTCGCCGAGCCGCTTGGCGGCCCTGTCAGCGCTGTCCCAGTGATGTTCGGCGCTGCCCTTCTGCCCGACCTTGGCGTAGGAGAGAGCGGCAGCCAGGTGCAACAGCCCGCCAAGCGCGATGTCCTCCGGGCCGCGGTCGGGGTCGAGGAGCTGAAGCGACTTCATCGCCAACTCCACACGGGCCTCGTGGCGTTCGCCGGCATCGCGGAAAACATGGTTGAGGTACCACGCGGCAGCGGCGACCGCACGCGGACTGTCAGCGTCCTGCGCGGCCGTCATCGACCGGTCACCGGTCAACATGACCAACTCGGGCGCCGGCTGGAACGACAGATAGAGCTGGGCCAGGTGGTAGCCCTGCGCCAGGCTCACCAGAACCCGGCGGCGCTCGATGCCCTCCCGCACGCGCGCGGCGTACCTCAGATCAGCCAGCAACGCGGGCAGCACGTTCGCCACCCGCGACCGGTGGTCACCGAAACCGTGCCAAGCCTGCCAGGCCAGCGCCACACGATCCGCAAGCTGTGTCGCCGGCACCGGCTCCTCATCCCGAGACAACACGTCGTAGTCCGTCAACGCTTCCTTCACCCGCAGCAGCGACGGATGCGCGGCCTTGGTGTAGGTGGCCGCGCTCAGGCGCTCGTCGCCCGTGAGCGCGGCGAGATCATCCACGCCGAGCGCTTCGGCCAGGCGCAGCAGGAGAGAGAGGCGGGGCATCCCCAGCCGGTCGTTCTCGATGGCCTTGACCCATTCCGCGCTACGGCCCACCAGACCAGCCAGCACCGGCCGCGACTGCCCTTTCCGCTCCCGGGCCCTGCGAACCCGCTGACCGAACGTGCGCGGGCCACTCTCCGCACCATGCGCCATGAAGAACTCCGTTCCGACGTCGCACTCAGGACGGTACCCGCGCCCGAGCACGCAGGAGACACGCTTCGGGCCGAAAGCAAAAAAGGGGTGGACACCGGTTACGGTGCCCACCCCTTTCGCTGCCACGGGAGCGTCACAGATCGGACGGAAGCCTCTTGCCGGTCTCAGCATCGAACGCCACACCAGTCGGCGACAGACGGACCGCCCGAGAAGAGGCCCGGGAACCTTCCTTCCAGCCCTTCCCGCCTATCACCACACGGACCGTCACATCAGCGTACGGATCTTTCACCGGAATCCTGAGTTCAGGGTCTACGGCAAAGCGCCCTTCCTCAGGCTGGCTCACAGCGCTCTTTTCCCCCGAGTCGATCCGGAGGTACCTCGCGTCTGGCTCGAAGCCCGTGCGTAGTTCCACGATGACGCTGCGGCGGTCACGGGCCCATTGGGCGACTACGTCGGCATCGACTGAGTCGATGGACAGTGCGGCGCCCGATCGGCCCTTGTAGGCGGACACCTTCTGCCGGCGCTCTTCCCGCTGGGTGTCGTCCTCTGCGCTCTGCCAGATGCCGGCGGCAGTGATGGCCAGGGCCGCGACAGCGGCGACGTAGGGCCAGGTCCGCCGACGTGCGCGGGGATGGTCGTCGTCTGGGCTTGTGGGTTCGGGTGCCGGCGGCGGCTCTGATACCTGATGCCACTGGGGTTCAGTGTCGTCGGTCCTCTCGAACCACTCAGCGCCGCCGTTGTTGCCCATGCGGGCGACGGTAGCGCGCAGGTGCGCGGCCTGGTCCTTGTTCCCGGACAGTTCGGCTACCTCCGCTCGGGTGACGAGCCAGGCTGTGGCCTGGGGCGAGTTGAAGCCATGGGTGGTGATGTCCTCCCGTTCACCGACCGCGGCGAGGTCTGCGGCCTCGTTGAGGCGGCCGGCCCGTGCGGCCTGCAGAACGGCTTGGTGGCGGTGGTCGAGGCGCTGCCCGGTGTAAACGGTGTCGATGGTGTTCGGCGGCAGCTCGAACCCCCACCCGTCGTCGTCGGGGCCGGCGGGGTCATCGACGTCATGGACGTCCTCGGTGGGCTCGGTGTCCTTGTCGAGGCTGAGGGCGGGCTCTTCCTCGTCGTCGCCGGTTTCCTCCGTGACCTGCTCGCCGAACTCGGCTTCCTGGGCGGCGCGGCGTCCGGCTGAGGTGTCGGTGAGCTTGGCCTCTTCGTCGGTGATGACAGTCTGGATGATGTCGACGAAGGTGTCGCCGACCTTCCAGACCGCCTCGCCGGGGGCGAGAGTGGGGATCTTCTCAACGGCCCAGGCGGGCAGGTTGTACAGGGCTCCGACCTGGGCGGCTTCATCTGGGGTGAGACGGCCGACCTGGACGATCGTTGCGAGGCGGACAGCGTCCTGGGCGCGGCCGTCTCCGAGGTCGGACAGGGTGTGCATCACCGCGTCGACCGACAGGCGATCTTTTCGGCTGTTCTTGATCAGGCGCTGGATGAGTTCGTTGGTGTGGGGGGAGAGGAAGATCTGCCACGCCTCTTCGATGACGAAGTGGCGGTGGCGGGCGGTCGACTGCCTGATCCAGACATGCTCGACCCAGCACGAGATCGCGGCCATCAGCGCCGGAATCGCCGGGCTGGACTTGTCCATCCGCGTGAAGTCGAAGGAGACGATCGGCAGGTCGGTGTCGGGCAGGCCCGCGGTCGGTCCGTCGAACAGGCCGCGGAGCGCTCCCTCGGTGAACTTCGACAGGGCAAGGACCGCCCGGATGCCCCACGCGGTGAGCTCTGCGGCCGGGAACCGGCCGTCCTCGGGGTCTTGCAGGGCGTCGACCAAACCGCCCAGGTCGGTTGCCTTGGGGTTGTTGAGAGCGTGCTGGAGCGCGTGGCCGCTCTCGGGGGTGAGCGCGGTGGGCTCGACGGTGGCGATCAGGGAGCGGATGAGCTGTTCCCGCACGTCGGCCGGGAACATGGGTGAGCACGGGTTCAGGGTGAACTCACCCGCCATGACGACCTGCCCGCCCAGAGAGCGGGTCAGCGGCGCCCACTCCCCTTCCAGGGCTTCGGCCGGCTTCTGCTCTCCATAGCTGTCGATGACGACGGCCTGGGCGCCGTGGTGCAGGATGCTGCGGCGTACCTGGACCTTGCGGGACGTGGACTTGCCGGAGCCGAGCCCGCCCAGCGTGATCGAGTTGGTGGACTGCATGTAGTCGTAGTCGACCAGGACCGGGGTGAGGTGGAAGGGCCGGCCGTCGGTGGTCGAGCGGCCGATCTCGATGCCGGGAAAGGCCATGTCGGCGGCGACGAGCGGCGCGGTGATCGCGACGTGGTTGGAGGGCAGGCGGATCACAGGATCGCTCCGTTTCGGGTGGCTGCGCCGTGCGGGGTGGTCATCACGTGGGCGCGGTGCTGCTGTCCGATCAGCCAGTTGAGCCGCAGGCGGTGCTCGTCCGCGTCGAGCTGGGCGGCCCAGCGGGCATCGGTGACGTCCTCGGGGCTGTCGCCCCAGACGGTCAGGTAGGCGTCGATGTCCACGAGCGTCGCGCCGTGCACCAGCGCGTCGTGTGTGGTGCCGCTGGTTTCCTGGTGTTCGTCCTTCTTGACGTTGTCGGTGGTGAATGCCTCGGCCGCGGCTTTCCGCCACTTCGCCGAGCGGCGGGCCTGGGCCAGCGGCAGCGGCCGGTACAGCACCGACAGGGAGCGGTCCCTGCGCCGTTCCTTCTGGGCCTGGTCCATGTTCTGCTCCAGCAGCAGATCGGGCATGAGGTTCCCGTTGTTCGTGTGCGGCCAGCCGGTGATCCGGGCGGTGGCCGCGTACCGGCCGTCCTCGAGCGCGGCCCATTCGGACGCGCGGTCGGTGACAGACGGCACCGGCTCGGGCGTGATCTCGGTCAGCGCGCCGAGCCGGGTGAACTCCCGCTCGATCGTGTTCAGGACCCGCTCCGGACGGGAGATCACGCCCTTGGGGATGTGCACGGAAATCGTCTGCGTGTGGAGGGTGACGTCACTCACCGTCGCGTGGTGGGTGACGTGGACCTGGATACCCGCGCTGCGGGACTGGTTGCCGACGTAGGTCAGGGCGCGGCCGAAGGTCTCGTGAAATCCGGCCCTCAACACCGGGTCCTGCATGGTGCCGTGAAGCGGGTAGAGAGTCCACGTGCGGGTCTCGCCCGCGGTCGTGCTCAGGCGGGGTGTGGTGCGTCGCTCGCGCCAGTACCGGGCACCGACCGCGGCCCATCGGGCGAGCGAGCGGGGCCCGGGGGCGAGGTTGAGGACTCCGGCGACGGCGGCGACCGCTCCGAACGTCCATACCGGCGGCGGCTGGATCAGGCCCGACGCGAGGAGGGCGCCCCCTGCCCCGGCGTTCACCTTCGTCAGCAGGAGCTCCAGCGGGCTCAGCCCGCGCTGAATGGCAGGGCCTCGGAAGCCGGGGTTCAGGGAGTACACGGCACTCTTCCTCCTTCTCTTCTATCGGGTGGTCGGCCCGCCCGATGACGGGCCGGAGCCGGATGCCGGGCCCGATCTGGGCGCCGGCGGCGTGCTCCTCGCCGGAGCCTGCGGAGTGCTCCTGGTCGAAGCCTGCGGGGATGGGTTCGAACCGGCGGACGGCGAGCGGGGCGGCGGGGTGCGGGTCGGCGTGTGGGCGGCACGGGCGTCCCGGCGCGCGGCCATGACCTTCGCCTGCCGTTCCCCGTCTCGGTTGATCTGCGCGATGGCCGACTCGGTCGTCATCCGCCCAGGCCGCTTACGCGTCCTGATCCCGTACGCGGCGGCCAGGACGTCACCGTCCTGCGCCAGTGCCCGGCCCGGAGTCGCCACCGTGCGCGGACCACGGGGGGTGTTCTCCTGCTCGTAGAAGTCCGGCACACCCGCCCGCACCGCCGCACGGACGACCGGGTTACTGACGCGGGTCTCCACCGCCGACCGCGCGGCCCGAGCCAGCCGGGGCCCGAAGTACGGCACCCCATGGAAGATCATCCGCCACATCAGGACGTCCGCGGCGACCAAGAGAACGCCGTGCATCACCAGCGAGTCCTCGACCAACGGCACGAACGGCGCGACCAGGAGCAGGGCGAACGGGGCGAACATGAGCCCCAACAACTTCTGCGCCCAGGCCTGAACCGCGCTCATGTCGCCCCCACGGGCAAGGGAGGCGATCACCAGCGGCGAGAAGCACACGAACGCCAGAATCCCGAGGTTGCGCACCATGAACACCAGCGCGGCAAACCCGAGGGCCACCACCAGGGCCGCGGTGACGATCAGGACGCCCAGGACGTTGCCCTCCTCCGCGCCCTCCTTCAGATCCTCGGTGAGGGCCCCGAACAACGTGGACTCGTTCAAGCTGAACGCGGCCGTGAACCCCTGGCTCACAGCCGTGTTCAGCATCGCCACCACCCCCGGCACGGACGCCATGCCGGCCACCGCCACGAGCGTCCACCCGGTCGAGTGACCCAGTTGCCTCAGGCGCGGTGCGCCCTGCCACGCGGTCAGGGCACACACGGCCACCACGCAGGTGAAAATGGCGACCGCCAGATTCTGACCAAGCCACAAGAACGGTGCGAACACCGCATCCGTGGCCTCATCCGGTGCCCACGCATCCTTCGGCGCGATGAGGCTCTTGATCTTCTTGATGAGCCATTCGGCGAGGTCTTGGACGTTGTCGGCGGCTTTGTCGGTCATCCCGAACCCGCCATCAACTCCTCCGCCTGGGGCGTCCGGGTCGATCCCCTCGTGTCCGTCGCTTTGGCAGTAGTCGTAGGACGGAGTGCCCTTCAGGAGATCGCACGGATCGTCCTTCTCGGGCATCAGTTCTTCCCGCCCGCGCCGTTGGTGACGGTGCCGAACAGGTCGGCGCCGTACATCGCGAGGATGATGGCCACGAACAGAACGCCGACCGCCATGGACCCCTTGCGCAGCGCGTTCTTGGGGTCGTTGGGCGTGCCGAGCAGCATCTTGACGGCGATCACTGCGATGACCGCGGCGACTCCCTTGGTCACCAGGCCGGCCCCGGTCATTCCGATGGAGTCGAAGAAGTCGGTGAAGCCCTTGGAGAAGTCCTGCGGCGCGGCCAGGGTGATGAAGTCGGACTTGCGCATGGTTCAGATCTCCTCTGATGTGTCGTGTACGGGGCGGGCGATGCCGAATTGGTCGGACATCGAATTGAGTTTGGAGAAGCGGACTTTGGTGCCCGGCTTGGGAGCGTCGAGCATCCATCCGCCACCGACGTAAATGCCGACGTGGTGAATGCTGGCCGCGCTGTCGCCGTAGAACACCAAGTCGCCGGGCCGCGCGTCGCCGGGCTGTACGCGCTTGGATGCGGCGTACTGCGCGGCGGCGGTGCGGGGCAGGGTGATTCCGACTTTGGCGTATGCGTAGACCGTGAGCCCGGAGCAGTCGAAGCCCCGCGTATTGGTTCCGGAGCTGCCGTTCGGGGAACAGCAAGTGCCCGTGCTTGGTCCGGACGCGTTACCGCCACCCCACGAATACGGGGTGCCGAGCATCTTTTGAGCGACCTTCAGGGCTGTTGCGCCCTGCGGTGCGGTGACAGCCGTTCCGGGTTTTCCGCCTTTGCTGCTCTGGCCTGCCAGGGCGCTGATCGAGCGGACGTAGTTCTGTGTCTCCTTGTAGGGAGGGACACCGTTGTATTTGAGTACGGCGCCGGTACCCGCGTTGTATGCGGCGAGCATGTTGTTTTGCTTGTTCCCGGGAACGTCTTTCACGTCCTGGGCGATGGCGCACAGGTATTTCGCTGACGATGGGATGGCGTCCTCGGGATCCCAGACGTCGCGTTTGCCATCGCCGTTGCCGTCGATTCCGCTGCTTTCCCAGGTGGACGGCATGAACTGGGCAATCCCCTGCGCGCCGACCGGTGATTGAGCTTTCGGGTTGAACCCCGATTCCTGCGTGAGGAGTGCCGCCAAGAGATCCGGTGTTACTTCGGGGCAGGTGTTTCCCGCCTCTTCTATCAACTCTTGGTACTCGGCCGGCACGCTGAGGCTCAGCGCATCGTTCAGGATCGGGTTGTCACTGGCGGCCAGGATGAACGCGCCCCCGATGACGACCACGGTCGCTCCCACGCCGACAGTGAGCCCTACGGCGCCAGATCTCACGAACTTCCCCCCTTCTTCGATTTTAGGTGTTTTCACAGGTCAGCACCGCCACCCATGACCGCCAGAGGACCGCCACCCGACCGCCACCCACCCGCCGGGGTGGCGGTCGGGTGGCGGTGCCTGGGCGGTGGTCTGGCGGTGCCGGGTGGCGGTCACGAACGGGACCTCTCGGCTGCGGTGAGGTCAGTCAGCCTGTAGCCGCGTGCGCCCTTGGCTCCCTTGCCCGCCGGCACACCGAGGAGTTTTGCAAGGAGTTTTCCGCGTTCCGTTCGGTCGGTTTCCGTGATACCGAGAGCGGGCGCCAGTTCGGCAGTCGGCATGAAGTCGACACGTCGGGCACGCATGATGTTGATTGCTTGCCGGAGCGGTGTGTCAGGTGCCGCCGCCTCGATGTGCTTTTCCCGGCGCGCGGCGACATCGTCGACAACCTGCCAGATGAAGTCGTTTTCGAATCGGATTCCTCGAACGAGTTTCGAGGAGACGCCATCGAAGTACACGCCCTGGCCCTGGATGCTCGCGTCCATCAGCGCGGGATGAATCGGCGACTCGGTCTTGAAGTAGTCCGATCCCAACGCGACTTCCGCGCCGCCCTTTCCGGAGACGTAGAGGCAGATTCGCTTTTTGAATTGGTCTCGTACCTCTACCGGGACAGCCTTGTCCGAAGGGCGCTGCGTCATCATGACAACCGTGATTCCGCATTCGAGGCCCTTGCGTACGAGTTCCGATGAGTTCTTGACGAGACGCGCCTTCTGCTTTTTCGCCTCGGCGCTTCCGTCACTCACGTAGTAGTCGGCTACTTCGTCCGCGATGAAGAGGATCTGCCGATGGCGCGGGGTACTCTTCCGTTCCCGCATCGCCTGCATATCCATTTCGTACCGCTCCTGCTGAATCTGGAGCAGTTCGCGAACCATGGAGTCGAATGCTGTTGCCTTACTCGATGCTTCGTAGCGCACCGCGACCTTTTCAAAGCGGGTCAGCGCACCGGGCTTTCCTTCGATCAGGTAGACGTCGAGTTCAGTCCCGTACGCAATATAGGCGCATGTCAGAAGAGCGACAGTCAGCGTCGATTTGCCGGTCTGGGTCATACCGGCAACGAAGATCGCGCCCTTGGTGAAGTCGTCCATGCCGACGAGTTCACCGGTCATGCTGTGCGCGAACGGGATTCCGTCGTGGGCGAGGATCATTTCCCGGGTCGGCGGAGCGAACGGGGCCGTGAACGGCGGCTGCGCGAGTACCGTCATCTCGACATCGCGGGCGCTCAGCTCGCCGCGCTCGACCTGTGTCCGCATCCGGGTCGCGTCGAGGGCGCCGGCCACCGCCTCAGTCTTGGCAGCGACGTCCTTGTAGGTCCGACCGGCGGGCACCTTGAACTCGTACCGGGTGCCGAGACCGTGGGGCAGCGGCGTCACCACGGATTCGTCCGCGCGAACGAACTCGTCCTTCCCGATGACACGGCTTGCCACCAGGGCCTTGGTCAGTTCCTCATCCCGGGCGGGCCCCTCCTCCTCAACGGGCGGTGCCTCCTGCGTCGCCAGGGCCGTGGAGAACGACGCTTCGGGGGGCGTTCGGGCCCACATGCGCTGTACGCGGGACTTCACCCACCAGGCCGCGTAGCCGAGGGCGACCAGCACGGCCACGGTGAGAATGACCGTGGCCGGCCACGACAGACCCGTCTTGTCCTTGATGGCGAACAGCACGCCCATGACCATGGCCAGGCCGCCGATGGCGCCCGCTGTGTGGCCGTAAACGTCCTCTTCACGGTCGTCGTGCCGGCGCTTCTTCTTTCCCATACTCCCCCCTGTATTTTGGGATCAAGGAATTGCAGATCATAACTCGCATGTGCAATTGCGACTAGATGTTTTGTCAGGCTTCGCCGGGTCTGCCCTGCGGATCTGCAACAGAACTGATTCTGTGTTTGCTCACCGAATGGCTCGCCGGGTCTGCGCTGCTCTCGACTGCATGGGGTTTCCGGCAGTCGCGACACAGCCCAGCCGAACGCTTCGGCTGGGCTGCATCGGTGGTGCCGGACGAGCGCGGGTATTCACGGTCTGCTGCGTCTGGTACATCGTCATACGACTCTCGCACCGCGCACTGACACAGCCGTTACCGCTGCTCAGATCAGACGGCGTCGCTGTCCTCGGTCTCCTCGTCGGTCTCCGCCCCGGTCGTCTCGGTGAGGACTTCCGCGCTCCACACGCGGCGTACGCGCTCCTCGGAGCCGATGAATCCGGAGCGCCGGAAGGCGGCGACGGCCTGCCGGTACGAACGGGGCGGGTCGTCGCTGTAGCGCAGATACCGCAGCACCACGCCGAGCTGAACGTCATCGAGCTGCCGCCCCGGTTCGGGGGTCGGCACACCACGGACCGCCGCAAGCTCGGGCAGCGTGACGGCCGTGCCGCGAGACGTGACGGACCGCGCCCCGGTCAGGGCACCGACCTGCGTGCCGAGGGTGTGACGGCCCGCGACGGGCGTGACGGGCAGGGCGGGCGCGGTCGGCTTCCAGTCGTCCAACTCCGGCAGCGCGATGTGCGCGACCGCACCGGTCAACGGCATCTGTTCGACGGTCTCCGCGGTCGCGACAGACTGCGTGTGCAGTTGCTCCACCATGGCCTGCTGGATCTCCAACGTCGACAGCCGGTAGCCGGTCTCTGCCTCGCCAATCTGCCGTTCCAACTCGGTTGCGACCCTGAGGAGTTCGATCCGGTCGGCAGCATCCGCCTCCATCTGCTCCAGCCGGTCCGCGACTTCCTGCCGGCGCACGGAGATGGCCCTGCGGGTGGCAGGCGAGACCTTGCGGCCGAGACTGGGCAGCGTGAGCCACCAAGCGCCCTTGGTCGCAGTGATCGCCACGGGGGTGATGATCAGGGCCAGATCGAAACCGTCGGTCCTGGTCAGGACCAGATCGGCCGTGGGGATGGCCACGATCACCAGAGTGAGAGCGAGGCCCGCCCACTGGACCCGCTTGGAGCGCCGGCGGTTGTTCGCCGCGTGAATCTCGGTCGCCTGGAGGACCACCCACAGGGCATCGAGCGCAGCGACCGTGGGGGCGGACCACCCCCCGAACCGGGGCATCAGGATCTGGTAGCTGACGGCGATCGACAGCACCGCCACGCCTACGGTGATCGCTCCGAGCACCACGAGCACCATCGACCGCAGGGACCAGGAGCGGGAGTGGTCCTGCTTGCTCTTGCTGTTGTTGAACATGCTGGCTCCTTCAGGCCGCGCCGAGCCGGCGGCGGAGGTAGTCGACTCCGGCCAGGTCAAAGCGGATGAAGGTCCGCCCGACGGCCCCGGTCTCGGCGTCCTTGGTGTAGGCGACCAGGACGGCGCCCCTGGGGTCGGTCTGGACGCTCATTCTGTAGACGGTCCCGTGAATCTGAATGTCCGGGATGTCGTTCATCGTCGTACTCCTCTCTGCCTCGTTGAGGGTTGGGAAGTGGAGTGCAAAGGGGTGCCCCGGACCGGACTCGAACCGGTCAAATGCCTACGGGGCTCGCGATCTTCGCCCTTGTTTCACCTGCGCGTTCGGGTCCTCGTCCGTCCGTGAGGACGGCACGGGAAAGGTGCGCGTGCTTGTCGCGCAGGCAGGGCCGACGGCTTGTCGCAGTTGCCTGTGTCCACTGTGGAGTTCTCAAAGAACGGCGCTGCCTTTCAGGCCGCCATCACGCGAAGCGCGACGCGCTGCTGTCCGGGCTTGGGTGGTGCTGCGGGGGGGGGCCGTGTCCGGCTCCCTCATCCGGCGCCGCCCGCGGGGGCAGTTCCGGGTGGGGGAGCCGGGTCCGAAGACCCGGCAAGGGGTTGTGTCTGGCGCTGCGGCACAGTGGCCTGCCCCCGTGAGCAAGGGGGGGTGCGCTTCTGTGCCGGAGCGCCGGAGCGGGTCAGCGGGAGGCGAGGTGAGCCGTTGCCGCGGCAGCGTGCGCGATTGCGGCCTCGGTGGTTTCCCGTATGCGGGCGGCGGCTTCAGCGGCCTCTCGGGCGGCCTGCGCGGCAACGGCGCGGGCGGTCTCCATAGCGGCTGCGGCAGCCTGCCGGTCAGCGTCGCTCATCACCGACCGCCCCTCGAGGAAGCCGGCACCGCGCCCACAGCCGGGCGGGGGCGGGGAACCATCACAGGGCCGGGCTCGGGCTCGTAGTCGTGCCGCTCGTCCTCGCGCTCCTGGCGCTCGACGACAGCGGTAAGGCCGGCAGACAGCCGGACCATGGTCATCACGCACGGGGGCGTGGCGATACGATCCATGACGGATCGCCCTCCTATGTACGTAGGCGGGTGGTCAAGGCCCTGACGCGGTGTTCCACCACCCGTCAGGGCCGTCTTGCTGTCTACGACCGTACCTCAAAAATACGGCACCGTAAATATGGTTACGGCGCCGTGCTCAGGTATGATCCTGTCGTGACCGAACTTCCAGAGGAAAGACAGCTAGCAGCCCTGCGCTCTGTTGTCGCTGCGGCGCACGAACGCGCTGAGGCAGAGGCAGCGCTGGAACGAGCCGTCGGGATGCTGCGCGAGGCGGTCACTGAAGCAGTCCGCACTGGCGCACCCCGAGGCCGCGTCCGAGAGCTGGCGAGTATCAGCCCGTCGACGTTGTACGACTGGCTCGGCCAGGCAGGGATCGAGGTCCGGGCCAAACGCTCGGCCCGAAAGACCAAGGAGCAGTCCGATGCCTGAGGACCCCGTCAGCCAGGAGATGGCCCGGCTTCTGAACGAAAAGTTGCAGCGGGTGATCGACAAGCAGACCGAGCACACCATTGCTCTGGCCAACCACACCGCGTCGCTCGACCGGCTGGAGAAGGGCCAGGAGCGGCAACAGGAAGTGTTGGACGAGATCCTCAGCATCCTGCGCGGAGGCGAGTCGGCGGGGGACTGAGCGCCGCACCTGCCCCGCTGACCACGGTCACCGCGGTCACCACCGACCCAACTACTCACGCACGGGGCGTAAGGTCACCTGCACGAAAAGTTAAAACCCGCCGTGGCTCCACTTGGGACTGCAATCCCGGAGTGGCGGCGGGTGACCCCACATAGGTCTCCGGCGAGTGTACCCATGGGTGCGTCCCGCCACGCGACACGTCGCGAGGGAGGCCGGAAAGGACAGCCGGATGCCCGGCGAGTACGACGAGACCTCCGACACCAGTCAGCGCGCGGAGCTGTACGCCCCGGACAACGACGGGCTCTACACCAGCCAGCTCCACGACTGGATCCCGCTGTGTCCTCAGCTGCGAGACAGCGCCGTGCGTCTGTACTGGATCATGCGGGCCCTGGTGATCGAGAAGCACGGGCCGGTCCGCAAGCTCACCCTTCTCCAGCTCTGCTATCTCCTTCCCGCCAAGCCGGTGAAGGACGGCGAGCCGGTGAAGCCGTCAAGCCTGGCGCGTATCCGCTCGCTCCTGGCGGAGCTGTCCGGCGTGAAGTTGATCAGCACTCCCGAGGGCAAGCCGGTCAAGACGTCCAGCCGTGCGAGCGCGTCTGGCGCCGCTCTGCGCATCCGGATCAATGACCTCCCGCGAGCCGGTTACAGCGGCCCGCGCAACGCGTTCGCGCTCCTGGATCAGGTGCGCAAGCCTGCTGCTGAGGCCGCCGAGCAGGCCCTGAAGAAGGAGCGGGAGCGCGCCGCGAAGAAGCGGGCCGAGCAGGCTGCCGCAGACGCGGGCCAGATTTCTAGCCCGGAGGGTGCGGGCCAGATTTCTAGCCCGCGGGGCCAGATTTCTAGCCCGCGGGGCCAGATTTCTAGCCCGCATTCCCGCGCTGACCTGCAAGATCGCGAACCCCCGTTCAGTCCTCCCGCTCATACTCTCCGCTCAGACCCCACTCCCCCCGTCCGTCCGTCCGTGCAGGTAGATGACGCGTGCGCGAACGAGACGGAGGGACGGACGGACGGCGGGGAAGGCGAGCACCAGGACCAGGACGTCACTCCGGCTGCGGGCTCCGTGGTGGGACCGGCAGCGGCTGACGCCGCGCCGGACAACGGCGGCAGCAACGGGGGGGAGGCTGCCGGGCGGGTGCCGTCTGCCGTCGATCCGTCGCCGGGGGTACTGGTGCTGCGCGCGGTGGCGGCGGAGTGTCCGGAGTGGACCATCAACCACGCCGAGTCGTTGAGGGATCAAGGCTTGGTGGCAACAGGCATGCTCGCGTCGGGGTTCACTCCTCAGGAGATCCGTCACGCGCTGGTCTCCCGGCCCTTGCCGCAGCCGATGACCCACACGGTCGCGGCGGTGGTGGGGCGGCGGCTCAAGGACCTGCTTGCCGCCGGCCCGGCCGGAGACGTCGCGCTGATCCCCGCGCAGACCGGCCGCGCGGAGCAGGACGCGGCCGACGAGCCGTCAGTGGCGCTTCCGGACTCGTACGCGGTCAAGCGGGCCAAACTCGCGGCTGACGTGGCCGGGCACGGCAAGCTGCGCAACTGCCAGGGCGATGACGGCTTGTGCGACCAGCTCGCGGCCCCGGGGTCCGATCTGTGCGGCCGGTGCCAGAACGGCGGTGCGCAGCCGCTGTGCGGGGGCGGCTGCGGCCGGAAGGTCGTGGCGCCCGGGGCACGGTGCATCCCGTGCGAGGACGTCCCCACCCCCGCCGCTGAGATCGGCGACTGCCCGGGATGGAACGACAAGCCGTGCGGGCGGGCGGTGCTGACGGCTGGTCTGTGCCGCGCATGCAAGTTCGCGTCCGAGCAGGCCAAGCTTGCTGCTGACGCGGAGTGGGAAGCCGCGCGTACAGCGGCCGTTGAGGCAGCAACGGCAGCGGAGGCCCCCGCATAGGGCTGTACGCCGCTGTACGCCGCTGTGAGCGCCCGCGGGCCGCTCCCGCGCCTCCATCCGTCGCGGGGGTCCGGGATCGGCCCGCAGATCACCGCACAGCGGTTCGGCGGATCGGTCGCGCTCCCCTGGGGCGACTGCACGCCGATTCCTCCGCCCGTCCCAACACCGACAAGGAGACCCGTGGGCATCCTCGGCGACAGCCTCAACACGGCAGTTGAGAAGACGTTCACCCAGCCCATCCCCAAGTCCGCGCCGGCGCAGATGCGTTACCTCGTCAAGCAGGAGAAGGGCACCCGAGCGGTGGCGCAGCTCCTGGGCGTCAGCCAACGCACTGTTGAGCGCTACGTGAAGGGAGAGATCGTCAAGCCCCGCCCAAAGCTCGCGCAGCGCCTGGCGGGCGAGGTACGCCAGCGCTGGCAGCCCCGTGTACGTGACCGTGCGAAGAAGCAGGCGGCCACCACCGGCGGCATCATCATCGACACCCGCGCCCGGTTCGGCTTCACAGCCGCCCCCGGCACCACCGACGACGCACGACTACGCCGCCTCACACTCGCCCTGCCCCCTCAGCACGCCGCCCGCCTCTTCGAGGCCCAGCAGGCCGGCGCCACCGAACAGCAGCTCCAGCAGATCACCGCGGAGGCCCTGGGGGAGGTGTACTTCCGCGACGGCGGCCGACGTGCTCAGGGCCTGGATGTGGAATTCACAGATATCGACTACTTGGAATTCGACCTGGAATAAGACGGACGTTCCCGCGCTTGACCTGAACATTTGTGATTGAGCGCTTCAATTGGCCAGTGAGCATGAGAGTTGGTCATTGAGCGCGCACCGAAGAATGTCAGCGGCGCGTTCCATGAGATGCGGCCAACGGAATTTGCTCGCACCGGTATATGTACCTCTTGGGCCGAGCCGCGCAGGATCAGAGACCCGTATAGGGTCGTCGGCAGCTCGTGCCGGTATGGAGCGTACGAGTCAGGCCCGGTGCCCAGCGCTCTGGGGGCAGTACCACCGGGCCGCTCCGTACCCGAGCTCCGATCTGCGATCGATCCCGCCGGCGCGTGCGGGGCTGCCCCTGCCGGCTGGCCGGGCGGAGACCGCGCGGTGAGGACCGCACAGTCTCGGCAGTTCATCGATTTTCGTCACTGTGACGAAAAGACGGCCCGTCTTTTCCTCGCTCCGACGAAAAGACGGGCCGTCTTCCAAGCCGGGCGGCGCTGGGGGGCGGACAGCGAAGGCGCATGCGGCCTGGAAGACGCCCCCGCCTATGCCGGGCGGGGCCGACCGACCCGGGTCCGCGCCCCGCGACCTGCGGCATACACGACACACGGGAGTCCCGGAATCTGAACCCACAGATTCCGGGACTCCCGTGTGTGATGGAGCTGACCGCTACTACGCGTCGTCGCCCTCGCCCTCGCCCTCGGCCGGGTGGGCCTGGGCAAGGTCACGTTCAAGGCGGTCCAGGTCCTCGCGTAGCGTCCGGCATAGGGCCAGGGCCTGGGTTGGGTCGGTGGCGCCCAGGCGGCGGAGCTTACTGACGTTCAGCACGCTTGAGGGCTCCAGCCGCGGACGTGTCGGCGTGGCTGGAGCGGCGGGCTCAAGGGTCACCCTGTATCCGCACTTGATTGCGGCGGCCAGTAGTCCCCGCTTGGTCAGTTCCCCGGCAGCCTCTGCGGCCTTCCAGCACTCGCGCACGGCGTCGTCACCGTGGTCCCGTTGAACCGATACCAGCGGGCGTAGCGGGTCTTCCTTGAGCTGTCGGCGGGTGATCGGTGCCAGCGCGTGCACGACCGGTCCGACACGGATGACCTTGTTCATGTAGTCCCCGCTACGCCCGTTGAGGGCCTTTCCCCATGCGTCGAACGTGGGGTAGCCGGCCAGCCGGAACAGCTCCTCATCGCGCACGATCCGATACGGCTCCCCCACCCACAACAGGTACTGCTGGGTGATCCGCTCAGTGGCCAGCTCGGTCTGACGATCCGCCTCCAGAATCGCGCCTTCGCAATAGGACAGCCGCTCCGCCGGGTCCGCTGATCCGGGCGGAACGAACACTGTCATCCCCGGCGGCAGTTGGCTCAGAAGACGGCCCGTCTCTTCTTCTCCCTGACGAGAACGCGTGGCCTGGGAAGGCTGTGAAGGCCCGGAAGGCTGTCGAGGTTGGACGGTCCGCTTGCTCGGCTCGACGTCGGTGCCGGCCTTCGTCGCCGCGATCTGTTCGGCGATGCTCGTACGGGCGCCGCCCATCACGCCTCAACCTCCGCCGCTCGCGCCTGCCCGCCGATCCGGCCGACGCGCTCATCCGCGCCACGCAGCCCGTGTTCGAGCGCGAAGCGATAGAAGTCCTCCCGAGCCTGAAGCTCCACACGGTTGTTGTGGTACTGGGTGACGACCCGCTTGGCGTTGGTGTGGACGCGGTACCGGCGGATCACCGTCTGAGCGACCGGATAGCCGCGCTGCTCACACCACGCCCGGGTGCCGTCCACGTACGCCTGTCCCTCGGCCGGCGGCCAGTTGTTGATGACCACCTGGAACGGGATACGGCGGGGCTTCACCACCCACTCGATCGTCTGCCACGTCGGCTCGAAGCAGTCCTGTTCCGTCAGCATCGGCACGATCACGTCGTCCGCTTGCTCCAGCAGCGACCGCAAGATCTGCCCGTACCGGTCATCCCCCAGAGGGTCACGCCCCGTCGTCTCCGGGTTGATCTCCGCCCATCCCGGGGTGTCCACGAAGATGTGCGCGTACGGCAGCGACTTGAGATGCCCGATGTTCTCGACGTCCTCAGAGATGTCCAGGACGTCGAACGGCAGCTCCTCAAGCTGCGCCGCCCGCCACAACGCCGTGCCCTGCGGGTCGGCGGACGCCACCGCCACGTACGGCTTGCCGTCCGCCCTTGTGCCCCGCACATCGGCGCACACCGCGCACATGTTGAGCGAGATCAGGCTCTTGCCCACCCCACCCTTGCGGTTCAGCACCACATGGATCTCGGCCACGCTTCCTCCGTTCACTTCGCCACCCATGGCGGCTACTTCGGTTCGAGCCGTCAGTCTCCCAGCCACACCCCCGCCGCGGGCAGGTACGCCGCTCCGCGACCTGGTTGGCCTCCACCACCCACCACGAGCCGCCCGGCTGCTGTCATTCCCGGGCCGTCACTGGCGGACTCGGAGGGAATGACGCGCGGGCCCGGTCGCGCGCTCACGACCGGGCCCGAATTGCTCTTTTACATCTATATTCTCTCTGTCATCCGCGAAAAGCAAATAGCGAAATCCCGGCTCAAATCTCATGCCTAAGAGATTCACTTATCTCGCGCTCTGGTACAGCTCCGTGCATTTGGTGTGATGCGGTCGGAGTTCTCGCGGTGCGTTCATTGGTTTCCCCATTCCCTCCCCCTGGCCGGGGGTGCGCTTGTTTCGGTCGCTCTACACAGTGCGGAGTTGTGATGCATGTGGGTGGTGCAGGGTGGTCGTCTTGTGACGGTAGCAGGGTTGGGGTGGTCGTGTGGTGGTTTCAGGATCCGGTCGTGTGTGTGACTGTTGCCCTGTCAGGGTGGTGTGGGCGGAGGCGAGTTGGAGGCTTTGCGGGGTGGCTGGTCTGTGGGTATGCTGCGGGTGCTGGTGGTTCGGGTCCGGCGGGTTGCGGGCCCTGGTCCCCTCGCACTGGTCCGGGGCGGTTAACATTCCTCTGACCAGGCAGTCATGAGTTTCCGTCACGGTTACACAGTCAGTCGAAGTGATGCGCGAGCCCCCTTCCACCGTAGCCAGCCCCGCGCGTAGCGCGGCCGGAGGGGATTGGAGCGCAGCGGAAATCCCCGAAGTCTTTCGGAGCGCAGCAGAGAAAGGCAAGAATGAAGCGCAGCGGAATTCTTCAATTCCCGTGCGCAGCACGGGAATTGCCACTTCGTC
>NZ_VAWE01000005.1 GCF_005795905.1 Streptomyces marianii | reverse complement strand
CGCTGGTGCCGTCCACGACCTGCAGCTGCTCCACGGAGCCGCACGCGAAGCCGCGCGCGCCACGACGGGGTCCGGCCCGCACGTGACCGCCTGCCTTCAGAGAGATAGGGAGAGATGAAGAAACCGCAGGTCAGCGCGGTGTGTGCAGTGACGATCTGTACCCCCAGGAGAGACAGATCGCCTTCGGTGTGTCTCTCCTGGGGGTACAGATCGGCGTCGGAATGTCAGTGTGGCCGACACCAGGAGCCCTGGAATGTCAGCGTGACCGACATTCCAGCGGGCGTAGGCGCAGCGGCATCACGAGAACGGCAGGGGGGAGATCTGTCCCCCTGGGGGGACACAAGACACGCGGAATGTCGGCGTGGCCGACGTTTGTGTCGGCGCGGCTGACATACTGCTTCCAAGTGATCATCGACGGAGAGGAGCGCCGCGTGGCCGCCGAGCCTGAGGATGGCCAGCAGCCGGAAGCCAGGAGTGTTCCGCGGCAGCAGCCTCCCTTCGACGATGCGATCCAGGCGTGGGGCCGGCCTCTGTCCCCGGTGAGGGACCTGGACGACGTTGCGCGCCGCTACCCGGGCCGCAGGCTGACACTTGAGGGCGAGCGGGCCCCGCTGGAGTTCTACAGCCGTCCGGGCGAGCCGAACGCGTTCTCCATGGACAGCTTGGAGTTCTTCTTCCTGATCGCCCAGTACTTCCGTGAGGCGCTGCCGCTGCGGATGATCCTGCTGCTGATCGCCTGCCAGCGCGCCGGCGGTCGAATCCATCTGACCCAGGATGAGATGGCCACCGTGCTGGACGTCTCGCGCACCAAGGCGACCGAGACGCTGCAGGTCATCATGAGCCACGGCATCGTCTTCAAGGTCAAGCGCGGCTGCTACCAGTTCAACCCGCCCTTCTCCTACCGGGTGGCGGAATTCATCCCCGGAACGGAGACCGCGGGCGGCAAGCCTGAGTACCGTCGGGTAGAGCAGTACGAGACCATCAGCGAGATCCGCAAGGACGCGACGCTGCCGGAGCTCGTGCGCTTCCCGTCGCTGGAGCACATGCGCCGGGCCATCGAGGAGCTCCGTGAGGAGCGGGCCGCACAACGCGCAGCACGCCGTGCGGTGCGTGCCATGCGCCGGGAGGAAGGGACAGAGCAGTGAGCACCCTGCGATTCGCCGCGGTCAACGCCGACGGCCTGCTGTCCGACCTGGACCTGCCGCCGGCCTCCTACCGGGCGCTGCTGAAGCTGCGAGCCCTGAGCGAACCGGGCGGCCGCATCACCATCGACCAGGGCAGCATCGGCGAGCTGCTCGCGCTCAGCCGTCCCAGCGTCAACGCCGCGCTGCGCACCTTGGAACTGGCCAAGCTGGTCAAGAAGGTCCGTAACGGCGTCTACCAGATCAACCCGATGCTGGCCGGCTACAACTCCCCGCAGGACGCGGTGGCGGCCGTCAGCGCGATGCCTGAGGGCGACCGCCTGGACGCCCCCGGCTTCGTCGACAGCTACCACCGTGCGGTCGCCGCCTATCAGGACCAGCTCGCCCAGCAGCGCAAGAAGCGCGCCGCGCAGGCCGCGGCGAAGAAGGCGGCGGCCGCCAAGCGGCGCGGCTCGCTGCACGCGGTCGGCTGAACCAGCCGCAGGGTCCGGGCCATGGACCGGACGTCTGACACAGATGACACAGGTGAACAGTCACCTGGACGCACCGCGTGTACCTGGGAAAACGCGGGTGCCATGACACAGATCCGGTCCGATGACACAGATCCTGGACCCAGCCAGCCTCAAGGACCCAGCCCGTGAGTGGCAGGGCTCCACCTGGCGAAACGCCGGACCCAGGACCCAGAGACCCAGCCTCGAGCTGGGTCCCGCCGGGTGGCTCAGCCGCGATGACGAGCAGGACCTGGCCGTCAGCGGTCCGGACGGCGGGCATCGATGACGCCCTACCGGGGAGCACCCTGGAGGCATGCGCACCAAGGACGTCAGGGTGGGGCAGACGTACCGCTGCGAGGTGCCGTTCTCGCTCCCGTACCGGCGGTACCGGCCGGAGACCATGGGCGACTCCTGGTGGCCCCTGACCTGGCTGCGCGGTTCGTACTTCCCGCTGACCGTCACCGACGTCGACACCGAAGCCCGTACCGCCCAGGGCCTGCGGATGGCCTCCACTACCCGCATCACGGTGAAGCTCACCGAGGACCAGGTCGAAGCCGCTGGCCTGCCGCTCGGCCACGGCTACCAGGTCACCGGCATGCTGCTCGATGTCGAGGGCGAACCCGTGGAGCTCCCCCGGATCGCCGCGCTCACCGTGCCGGTCCGCTGGCTGCACCCGATGGACACACCCGTCTCCGCCGGCCATCACGACGCCTCGATCCGAGGCATCGGCTGACCTGCCGAAGGCCTGGCGGCCTGCGGCTCCCGGCGGAATGCAGTCACCATAGGTGATTTCCCGGAGATGCTTCCGGAGCTTGTCACGCTGCGCCCGCAGGTGGCGCTCTTGAGGGCATATTCCAAGGTCACGGTTGATTCATGGCAGCGTGACAGTGCGCGTGACATCGGCGTGACAGACCGGCGTGACAGGTACGGAGTGTCACCGTGGAGTGGAGGAGGCGATCAGTAGCGGAAGTCGATGTAGTCGATGTCCCGCATGCGTACGGTCAGGCCCGCCGCGCGGCTGCCGCCGTCCTGGAAGTACGCCTCGCCCAGCGCGTGGGCGACCAGGTCGTGGAGGTCCTTTTCGGGGACGCCGGCCTCGAGGCCCGCGATGATTTCCCGGGCCGCGGCCGGGGAGACGCGCTGGGTGATCCGGCGCATCCGTGCCTCGTCGGAGCTTCCGCCGGGAGCGTCGAACCCGAAACGGCAGCGGACGGAGATCAGCAGGCCCGTGGTGCTGGACGCCCGCTCCCGGACCTGCGCACGGACCTCCGGCTGCCACTCGCTGGCGGCCTGGTCGGCCAGGGCCTCCCGGGTGGCCTGGCGCGGCGTACGGATCGTGCCCTTGATGTAGCGCTGCACGGTCCGCTGTGAGACGCCCAGACGGGCCGCCAGAGCCCGTGTCCCGACCTTCACCTTCTCCACCAGGAACCGAACCTGCTCCGTTGGCGACGTCGGCACCGGCTCGGTGAACTTCGTGCGCTCCGCGCGCTCCAGGCCGTCGCGGACCGGACCCCGCTGCGCTATCTGCTGCATGGCTTCATCAGTCATGTGTGCAGGCTGGAGGCCCGGGCCTGTGGACAGAGACCGGCGATTCCCGGCGGCGGTGCAGCACCAGCTGCTGCACGCGCGGGCCGTAGTTGCAGCGGCGGATGCTGCACGAGGACCAGGAGCAGCAGCACGTGCAGCGGCGAGCGGCAGCGTGGGCTGAGCGTCCGAATCTCTGTCGTCTGATTCGAACGATCCCACTCGAATTCGAGTGATGAAGCTGCGCCAGGCCGCTGCCCGCCGGGCGGTGTGTGCAGCACGCTGCTGCACACACCGCGCTGCACGTACTGCACCGTGCAGCCGACGGACGGGCTTCGCGGGCGCTGCGGCCGACGAAGCGGTGCCCGGTTCACCGGGCGCCGGCGGTGACCACGGCGGTGACAAGGGCGGCCAGAACCCCGGCACCGGTCAGGGCGACGATCAGCGGCTGCGTGAGGCGTGGGACGCGGTAGACGGCGTAGGCGAGCGCGCCGAGAAGCAGCAGGCCGACCAGGACCAGCAGCAGGACGACCATCAGGGCGAGCGTGGACATTCGGTTTCCCCCTCGGGATGAGGCGTGCGGCGGTTCCGCGTGCAGGGCGTGAACAGTGGAAGGGAGGTGTTGCCTGGTCAGAGCGGTGGAGGGTGCGTTTTCCCTGGTCAGACCGGTGGAGGGTGCGCTCTCCTTGGCCCTTGCGTCTTGGTGAGTCGGCTCAGACGGGGCTGCGCCAGGGTGATTCAGGCAGGGGTTAGCCCCGCAACCGCGCTCTGACCAGCACGTTCACCATCTGCTGTGAAGTCGGTCACGCGGCAGGCGGCGGGGTGGGGAGCGGGTGCTGCAGCGGATCCGACTTTGCCAGCCAGGATCTTGAATTCAAGGCTTGTGACCTGCGAAGACGCTCGAACCCGGGCTTGAATGCTGGCTGTTGCTGCGGTATGAGCTCCGGTGCCTTGCGGGGCGGGCTCTGGTGCCGTCTCAAGTCAGTGAGTGAGTCGGTTGCCCGGACGGTTGGGCGCTACCTGCCTCGCGTGCTGGCGGAGAAATGCGAAGTGGCCCCTTTCCCGGCAGCTGCAATGCCCGGGGAAGGGGCCACTTTGGTGTGCTGGCTGGCTACCCGAGCCAGACGATGTCGACCACGTACAGGCGGGCCGCTGCGCGGTTGACCCAGTAGACGGCGGTCAGTTGTCCGGCCGCGGCCGCGCGGACGTCTTCGCCTTCGGGGTCGCGGGCATCGAACGGCGGCCAGGTCCACGGGTCACGGCCGGCGATGTCCAGCACATCGCGCAGCATCTCGGTTGCGTGGGGCGGGAGTTCGGCGAGCACCTTCGAGGCCTGCGGCGACAGCCGGGCCGGCCACGGCGCGCCGGTCACTGGCGGGGTCCGAGGACGTCCTCCAGGGCGACGCCGTCGGAGTCGTCGTAGCCGGAGGCGACGAACGCGTCGACGGCCGGCGCTGCGGCCAGGCGGGCCTGCCACGTGCGGACGACGTCGTGCAGCGGGGCCAGGCTGTAGCTGTGCTGGGCGTCCTGCAGCGCGCGCGACCAGTCCTGCTCGAACGCTGGCAGCCAGGACGGGGCGCGGCGGTCGGCGCGGATCTGCGCGCGCAGCTGCGCAGCCGCGGTGGGCGCCGGTGCCGGCGGTGGGGCGGGAGCGTGGTCGGGCTGGGCGCTCATGGCTTCCTCCAGGCGGGGCTCATCGCCACGGTAGCCGGGGCGCCGGGCGACAGGGACGGACATGCGGTGATCCCTTCCAACGGGGCGGCGGCAGCGTCAGCGCCGGAACGGCAGGACGGTTCCCGGCGGGCGGTCACCGCCGGGAACGCCGGCGCACCGAGCCCGGTGTCCGGCGTGCCACGGGCCCGCCTGCTCAGGCAGCAGGTTGTACCCGGAGATGTGGCAGGTGCGGCACGTCGCGGTCTGCGCATCCAGGTTGTACGCATACGGAGCGCGGGCCGCCCTCATAGCGCGCCCCGGTAACCGCTGTTCTGTTTCTTCACTGGGCGGCCTTTCATTGATAGACATTCAGCGCTCACCTCAGTACGAGACGTCGAAATAGTCGATGTCAGTAATGGCGACTTCGAGGCCGTCAGCCCGCGCTCCGTTGTCCTTGAAATAGATCTCCTGCAAGCCTTCCGCGACGATTCCACGAAGCTGTTGGTCGCTCGCGCCTGCCTGCTGCGCATCGAAGAGCCGTCCGGCGTACTCCGGCGGAAGGTGGACGGTCAGCCGGCGCATCCGCGGGTCGTCGGTCGTGCCGATCGGCGCCGTGTAGCCGAACCGGGCGCGGGTCTCCACCGTGAGGCCGGTGGACGTCGCGGCCTTCTTGCGGGCCTGCTGGCGCACCCGGGGCTGCCAGACCTTGCGGACCTCGCGCAGCAGGGCGTCCCGCAGGGCCTGGCGGGGCCGCTTGAACGTGCCCTTGAGGTAGCGCTCCACCGTGCGCTGAGAGATGCCCAGGCGGTCCGCCACGGCCTTCGTGGAGCCCTTCTCCGCCTTCAGCAGCAGCCGCATTTGCGCGAGCGGAGTCTTGGGCGGGGCCTTGGTGACCGCCTCGTACCCGGCGCGTTCGATCGCGTCGTCGATGTCACCCACCGGTTACTCCCCTTCGTCCGCGAAGCTGTCGCCGCCCTTGATGTGCCGGGCCGGGTTGAGGCCCTTCTCCAGCCACTCCACCGCGGTGAGCATCGGCTGGACGCCCTCCAGCTTGGCCAGGCCGGGCGTCGCGCCGAGCCGGAACGTCCCGGGCAGCACGTGCCCCTCGGGCGTCAGCGGCAGGAAGGCCAGCGGGGAGGGCTCAGGGCTGGCGTAGACAACGCAGTCGGTCGCCACGCCCAGCGGGTAACGGCCGCTCGCCTTCGCCACGTTCGCCATCTTGCGGTGCATGTTGACCCGGGCCTTGGCGATGACGGCCGCGCGGATGTCCGGGCGCCAGGTCGTGCGCTCAAGTGCCGGCCAGGGATCGCCGTCTCGGTAGTTCTTGCCCTGCGGCCGCTCGCGCATCTTGCCGATGCCGCCTTTGACGGTGGCCTTGATCGCGGACAGTACGCAGGTCAGGCCGGGGTCGACGTCCTTGTGGTGCTCCATCGCCGCCAGGAACGCGCGTTCGTCGACGTCCTTGCCGACGGGGACACCGAGGTCGGCCATCGTGGTCACGTAGGCGTCCTTGAGCCGGTCGTGCCACGGGTCCAGGAAGGCGCCGGTCTCGTACCGCAGGAACGCCTCCAGCGGCTGCACCTTGTAGCCGAGCTCCACCGCGTAAGCGACGGTGGGCGTGGCGTACCAGGCCGGACCGGTCGGCCGCTTCCCGGACGGCGTGAACGGCGACGGCAGGCGCGGGTCGGTCTCGATGTGGGACAGGTCGACCAGCCAGCAGCCGGGGATCTTCTTGTCGAACACGGGCGCGTTGACGCGGACCGGCTCGCCCAGGCCCACCGTCAGGCGGGCGGCGGCCGCGAGGTAGGCGGTGTTGATGTCGATGCCCACCGCCCACGGCAGCAGGCACTCCTCATCGGAGAGGGTGTCCATCGGGCGCATCCACTGGTACGCCTCCTCATCGAGGAAGCCCCCGTCCCAGTCCTGAACCTTAGGGTGTTCGGAGGGCGCCTCCGGCGGGGCCGGGTCGATCGGGTGCTCGCCCAGGGAGCCGGGATTCTTGGTGTCCGCCTTGCGGAACCCGCCGGTGGCTTCGTCGCGCACCGCGCGAGTCGGCGGGCGCAGCGCGGTCATCAGCTCCAGGCCGGAGACGGCGGTGGAGCCGCGTGGGGTGATGACGCGGTTCGCGTACACCCCGAGCACACGGGCCAGCTCTGGCGCCGGCAACTCGGCTGCGTCGCCCCACGCCCTCGGGTCCAGTGCGTCCCACGACAGGATCGCCAACTGCACGCAGCGGCGCTGGCCGCCCTGGGCGGGCCGGTAAACCCGCGCCCACGGGCCGAACCCGCGCTTGGTCAGCTGCCACTTCGCGCGGGTGATCTGCTTGACGACCTTGTGGTTCTCCGCCAGGCGCAGGGAGCGGCGTTCCTCCGGGCTCTCCAGGCGTGCCGGAAGGCCGAACCGCTTCGTGGCCGACTCGGTGAGCACGATCAGCGGGTCGGAGTCCTTGCCGTTGCGGTGCAGCCGCGCCTGCCCGATCCCGGACTCGGCAAGCGTCCACTCCACCAGGGCCGGGATCGTGGTCGCCGGGCACTCCAGCACCACGCCGCCGACGCAGTACACCGTGCCGTCGCCGTCCAGCACACCCAGCGGACCGTGCGGGAACCGCGGGTCCGAGGCCGGCGACGCGGCCTTCTTCGCGCCCGGCCGCCGCGACGTCGACGAGGGCCTGGTGCTCGCCGCGGGCCGGTCCGCCGGCGCCGGGCGGGAGCTCGCGGCCGTGGAAGTCTGCGGGATGTGAGCCTGCTGCGGAACGTCGGTCGGGCGCGGCGGCGCGGCCGCGGTGAACGTCGCGGGAACCTCCTGGCTGTCGGCCGGGTACCTCACCGCCCAGCCGTCCAGCAGCCGCTTGTACGCGGCCAGGCGCGGCGGGCGCGGGGTGGTGCGGCCGGTCTCCCAGCCGTTGACCGTCTCGCGCTTCGTGCGCAGCGCGGCCGCCACGTCCTCCTGGGTCAGGCCGGCGGCCTCGCGCAGCCGACGGCGCTCCGCTGGCGGGGGCAGCAGCGGCCCCTGTTCCAGCAGTGCATCCACCGCCTCGAACAACTCGTCTTCCGTGGGCATCAGTTCAACCTCCTTCCCAAATCCTAGCCGAACGTCACGCTGAAAATCACTCCGAACGTCACATTGAACGTAACAGTCCTTCGACTGTGCGCCAGAGGGGGCAGGTCAGCCGACCTATGCCGGTTCGGCGGCCACCTCCTGGGCGCGGTGCCGGGCGCAGACCTTGCGGGTCGGCAGGGCGTTGCGGGCACACGGCCTGTCGCCGTCCTTGCCGGAGCAGGTCAGCACTCCAGCCGACCGGGCCGGTGCGGCCGGCTCCGTGGGTGCGACGGCCGCCAGGTCGGCGTGCTCCTGGCGGCAGGGCTTGCACAGGCCGTCCTCGAGGGCGGGACCGGTCACGAAGATCCGGGCGCCGCACTCGCCGCAGTTGCCGCGCGGCGGGCCCTGCGGCTCCTGGCGGGCGGGCAGCGGGGCGGGATGCCGCACGGCGTCGTCCAGCTCGCACAGAGTGCAGACGCCGGCGGGGCTGGGGCGAGTGCCGTGCTCGGGGCACAGGCCCTGCTCCAGGCGCTGGGCGCGCTGCCGGGCGGTGAACTTGTCGGCGACGATGTCGGCACACACGTCGCAGCGGCGGCCGGTCGACCACATCGTCCCGGACTCGCAGTCCAGGTGCCCGCAGCCCCAGCGCGGCAGCGCCACCCCCAGCAGCCAGCGGCCCGGGTCACGGATCTCCGAGACCATCACCCCGGCGAACCGGGCGGTCAGCCGGTGCTGCAGCCGTTCGGCATCCATGCCCTCGCGCAGCTGACGGCCCACCTCACGGGCGATCTTCCGCACGACGAAGTCGTTGTTCACCCGCTCCAGCAGCAGGTGCACCGGCTCCAGCACCGCGTACACCCGGGCGCTCATCGCCAGCTGCGGACCGGTGTACGACGACCTGGCCGACCCCCCGCTGCTGCTGCGCATTTCGCTCTTCGACTCGGTGGGGACGGGCTGGCTGTTGCCATCCGCGCGCAGCGCGAGACCACCGGCATCCGTACGCGCGTTCACGTCCGAGCCGGTTTTCCACACCTCTCCTACCGGTACTTCGCCTACGGCGGGTGAGAAGAGCGCGCCCTCGTCATCTGGTGAGTCAGTCCTAAGTGATTCCCTATTCGCGAGGGATCCCTCACCAACCCCGGAACCCGACCCCTCATCAACCACGGAACTCACCGACGCCTGCGCACCACTGTCCACAGGCGCCTCAGACACCTCGTCCGTCGGCTCCAGGGCGGGGGCAGGCGCAACGTCGACGACCGTCGGACCGGCCGCTTCCGAGGCGATGTCGTGCGCGATGTACCGGTGACGCCCCTGCGCCCCGGCCCGCCGCTGCACCGTCATCCAGCGCGCCGCTTCCACCTCATCCACCACCGCACCGGCTGCGTCCGCCGTAATCGGCTGCCCCGCCCGCTGGCCGGTGTGGTGCCGCAGATACCCGGCCAGCTCCGTCTCGGTCAGCGCGATGCGCATCTTCTCCGCGTACGCGATCACTGCATACGCGCGCAGCTGCCGGGGCGTGAGGTCCTCCGCGGCCGCCACCGGCACCCACACGAACGCCTCCGCACCCGACACCGGCCGCGTCCGGCGCACCGCCGACGTCCCCTTACCGCCCGGCCGTGTGCGCCGACGCGTCGCCAGCTCCGCCACACCGTCTGGCGCCGGCTTCGACAGCGCGGTCAGACCCCGCTCCACCGAGGCCTTCGACAGCCCCAGGTACGACGCGAGCGTCTCCGCCTTCGCCTCACAGCCCTCCGGCCGCGCCGCCAGCGCCGCCACCTTCACGTACACCGACAGCGCCACATCCGGGTAGAACGGCGACGCCACCAGGCGCCACGGCACCTTCACCCGCTGCTTGCGCACCACCCCAGACCGCCAGGGCACGAGGGCCGCCCGCGGCTGGAGCGGCGCGAGCACGCCGGTCTCGACAGCGGCCTCCGCCGCCACGGCGCTCACCGGCTCACCCGGCACGGCATCAGTACAGAGTCCATCCGGCGACCCTCGAACAGGTCACCTGTGGACAGAGACCAGTGAGCGACGACCGGAAGGCCGGCCACGCTGGCGGCGGACAGGACGGAGGTAGAGAAGGAGGGGGTCACACTCTCTACAGGTTCGAAAATCGCGTCGCGTGTGACGGACCCGAGCGAGGAATCTCCGCCGCCCCCGACAACCCCATGCGCGCTGACAAGCGGCGCCGTGATGTCCGTCACGTCGAAGCGCCTCAACAGCCGCTCGGACGGCTGGAACTGGAGTCGACTGCCCTGCCAAAGCTGGCGGGCCGCCCTGTGGTCGTGCAAAATGACAACGCCTCCTGCGCTGCAGATGGGTACAGCAATCCCCTTCGGGGCTGCTGGTTGGTTCTGCCGAGAACCTGAATCGAACTGTTCGAACGGGGTGCGAACCCGGACGGACAATCCCTTCGGAGGGCGTGCGAAACCCTCCGGAGGCAGATGGGCGCTGAGCCGGGGTGAGTGCGAATCACCTGGTAGCTGAGCGACCCGGGGCGGCATGAAGACCCAGACGGGCGCCGCCCCCGACGACTTACGTCACCATCCCGGCCCCCTCAGCAGAGGTGCGGCCCGGGGTGCGTGCGGACAACACGAGCGCCCCGTCGACGGACCAGCAACCGGCATGGCTGCTGACCCCACGGCGGGGTGCGGTGTGTGCGCGTGCGGGTACAGGTACCCTGATCACGTCGGCACCTTCCTTCTCGCGAAAAGGGTGCTCGGCAGGCTTTCGGACCCCCACTACAAGGTCCGTTGGCCACGTGGCCCCTCCCGGCTTGCCAAGGCCGGTCGACGGGGCCACTTCTTTTTGATCAACGTTCGGGGCCACCCTACCGTTCCCGCGATACGTCAGGGACTTCCGGGGGTCACGTGTCGTCAGGGATCCGTTGCCTGAGGCCGGATGCCAGGATGCCCTCATACGGCGCCCCATTCGGGAGCGAGTACGGCGTACAGAACGCTGTCGCGCCACGCGCTGTTTGTGAAGACGTGATCCCTCAGTACGCCCTCGCGGGTGAACCCGAGTTGCTGCACCACGGCGATCGAGGCGGCGTTGTCCGGTCCGATCGCGGCGGTGATCCGGTGGAGACCGAGCTCCTTGAACGCGTACGTGATCAGAGCGCGGGCCGCGTCCGTGGCGTAGCCGCGGCCCCACTCTTTCGCTGTGATGGCGTATCCCAGCTTCCCGGCCTGGACGCCGCTGAGCCCGATCCGAGCGAATCCGATCACCCTGTCGTCGCCGCGCTTGGTCACCCCGAAGTAGAACTCGCTCCGGGGCTCCTGCTGAGCGCGCTCGATCGTGCCCTCGAGCATCGCGATGGCCTGGGCACGGTCGCGGCTGTCGAAGCTGAGCCACGTCGTGACGGTGTCGTCGCCGATGATCGCCAGGACATCGTCAACGTCCTCGAGGGTGAACTCGCGCAGGACGACCTGGTCGCCGACGATGCGGATCGGATACGTCAACGGTGAACTCCTAGCTGGGCAGGGACTTGAGCGGGGTACGGGTGAAGGCCTCGATCTGCTCCTGGAGCTCCCCGCCGGCTTCGGCGAGCGGCGATTCGCCAAGAGCACGGTGGACCCGTTGGGCGCAGTGGATGATGCCGTTGATTCGCTGCTCCGGTACGAGCTCGAGCATGGGCGCGACTGCTTCCGCGGCGCCCTCCAGCTCACCCGCACGGATCCGGGTGATGGCTAGGGCGCTGCGCGAGCCGGCCTGGTCCCCGAACGCCCACTCAGGCGAGCTGGTGTCCTCGTACGCCGTGACGGCCCGGTTCGCGTAGTCCGCCGCGGCCGTGGTCTCGGATGGCAGCCAGGAGAGGGCTTCGGCCGCGTAGTAGATCTGGCGGGTCCGGCCGAACGTGCACAGGCCCCCCAGTTCGTCGACCTCGTCTTCCTGCACGGAATCCCATGCCGCCTCCGCACGCTCGATGGCGGCCCGGGTCGCGTTGGCGTTGCCGAGAGCAGCCCAGGCGCGGGCTTCGCTCACGGGCAGCCACACACTGGCGGTGCTGTTCGGCGCGAACTCCGCACCGGACTGGGCGTACTTGACCGACTCGCGAGTGCGGCCAGCCCAGTAGGAGACCAGCGACTGGATGCCACGGATCCACGCGCGGAGCCCGTTGTGGTCCGCGTTGTCCGCGCAGACGAACGCCGTCCGGGCCTGGGTGAGCGCCGCGTACGGGTCTGCGAGGTCGTGCGAGGCCTTCGCGAGCAACCCACCGGTCACACCGGCCAGGAAATACAGCTGACGCGCCTGGCTCGGTCGTCGTTGCTGCTCGAGCAGCGTGAAGAGAGTGTCCTGCGTGGTGAACAGATCGGGAAGCAGCTCGGTGAGCGGCCTCTGCGGATAGTCGGTCGCGAGCCGCTGCACATCTTCGTGCACCTGCTCCAGCACATCGGTGGTGAGGTCGGTCTGGCCTGCTGTGAGGGCAAAGCTCTTTGCGCGCCGCGCTGCCATCTCAATGAGCTCCTTGTCCGCGTTGGGCCGGCCGGTGGCAACGACCAACCCACTGGATCCGGCAGCCACCGAAGGAAGGACCCCGTCCCACGGAGCGAGAAGTTCCTCCAGCGGCCTGCCGAACATGGCCTGCAGGACGCGACGCATGACCGGGGTGGTGTTGGTGCGCTGGCCGCTCGCGAGCCGCCGAAGATGCCGAACGCTGAGGGTGACGTCCTCCCCTAACTCCTCAGCAAGACGAGCGAAGTCGCGAACGACTTCGTCGTACGTCTTCGGCTGCTCCCGCAGCAAGAACTCCAACGTGGTGCGCGGATCTCCCTGATGGGCGCTTCCGGCCACCGCTCCTCCCGAGTCACGAAATCGTGCTCTGCGGACCTCAGTGTCATGCGGCGACGACTGCAAATCAGCAGGGCATACGGCCTGGTCCCCCTCTGGTCCGGTTCATGTCCGGTCTAGGTCCCGGACCGGGCCGCTGAGGGACCTCGTCTGGTCATGCTCCCCCAACGGACCGTGGTGATCGACAAGTTCACGTCACTTCGATCCCGCGAGGAAGGGGGGAGCGCCATGTTCGATGCACACGGACGGCAGATCAATCTCACCGCCACCAACGCTGAGCTGGCCCATACCCACCCATGCACCTGCGCGAGAACCCAAGAAGGCCCACGGCTGCGCGGATCCCGTGGCGCGGTGGTCGTACGCATCACCGTCGTCCTTACCGTCGGCCTGGTCGTTTCGGTGCTGCTCGTGGTGATACGGGACGTCATCACCACCCTGGCGAGCGGCAGCGCGGTCGGCCTGATTGTGAAGGCCCTGCTGGCCCCTTCTAGCAGGCGGGGCCGGTGAGCGCCGTGTCCGTCGGTCTTCGGGGCCACATGCTCTGGGAGCTGCAGGCTGCTCTGCCCACACGTGGGGGCAGTCTGCAGCTCCCGAGGCGGAAGACGAGTACGTCAGCAAGGGTCTTTGTCCTAGTCGAGGGCGTCGGCTCGTTCTGCCAGTTCAAGCAGCTCTCGCGGGGCATTTGGGCCAGCGATGAGGACCAGTTCACGAATGGTTGCGCGGGCAGCTTGGTGGGTCTGGATCGTCTCCGGGGCGACTACTTCTGCGCGCAGCAGGCAGTCGAGGGCTTCGCCGCCGTGTCGCCTCTGCGCGTGTGCTCGCCCCAGGTCCATCAGCAACCGACCTTGGCGTTCGGGCGACAGGTCGTCGGCGTTGATGCTGAGGCCGATGTCCAGGGCTTCGCCGGCGTCGCCGAGATCGACGGCAGTGCTCACCGCTTGGATCTCGACGTTGACCGGGCCGAACTCCAGATTGAAGTCGTTTCGGTTCTCGCCCAGTTGAGCAGCGATGTCGCGGGCCTTGGCGATCTCGGTCTTGGCCTCGGACCGGGCGCCGGCGCGTGCGTGCACCAGCGCCAGGACCAGGTGAAGGGAACCCAAGACGGACAGGGCTTGCGGCGAATCGCTGCCGTGTTCCTCCAGCGCGTCGATGGCCGTGCGCGCCGCGTGCTCGGCCTGACCGAGGCTTCGAAGCCGAACGAATGCCTGGACCATTCGGAAGACGCCAGCACAGACGTGCAGCGGGTCGCCGGACCGTTCTGCGGCGAAGACAGCACGATCGGCCGCGACCCAGGCGGCGTCGGCTTCGTCTTGCCGGACGAACGCCGCCGACAGCGCCTGGTAGGCCCGGGAGAGCAGCAGGTACAGCTCGGTCTGCTGCTGCTCCGTAGCCGTACGCGCGGAGTGTTCGAGGGCAGGGAGCAGGTCCACCGCCAGGAGGCTGACCTGAGCCAGGCGCCCCGCGTGAGTCAGTTCCCACAGATCGTCGACGTCACGGCGCAGCGCCTCCACGGGTCTGCCTTCGTCCCCGGCCGGCCCGGACAGCAGTGTGCGAAGAGCCGGGTGACCGGAGATCAGTCGACGGGTCTCATCCAGGTCGTTGGACAGCGCGAGCGGGGCGGGAGCCGATGACTCCCCGCCACGGTCAGCCGGAGCGCCGGGACGTAGCTGCTGAACGGACACACCCAGCTCGTCTGCAAGCTGTTGGAGCAGGTCGACACGTTGTACCGGCTGAACGCCCCGTTCGACCTGCGACATCCAGCTACTCGTCTTGCCGAGAGCTGCCGCGAGTTCGGCCTGGGTACGGCCACGCTCCTTGCGGAACTTCTGGACGCGCTGCCCGAACGCTCGATCGTTCGGATCGACGTCCCTCCCCGTCGGCTTCATCACCCCTCCAACCCGGGGCGCTTGCTGAGACCTTCCAGCTCGTTGAGGAACATCACCTCGGTGTTGGCCAGGTACTGCTCGCGCGCGGCGAGGAAGTGCTTGGTGTGCGCCTGATCCTCGTGTGCCTGGAAGGCGGCACGGTCGGCGTAGAGCTCGTAGAAGACCCGCACCAGCGGTTCGTCGACCGGCTCGTGCACGGCGTAGACGAGCGTGCCCGGCTCCTCGCGGATGCCGGTGGCGGTACGTGCCACCAGCTCATCGAACTGCTGGGCAGCTTCGGCGTCTCGCAGGGTGAACCGCACTGTCAGTGCAAATCCGCTGGGCACGGGGCTGCCTCCCTCTCTCAGTCGCTGTGTCACGGACACATTCTCACACTAAGCCTTCTAGTGCTAGATAGCACTCGGACTGTTGACTAGCACTTACAGTGCGACTAACTTCGAAAGTGCGCCCGGACGTTGCTCTCCCACGGGAGGGGGCCAAGGAAGCGCTCGTTGCTTGAGAACTGGAGATGCGGACCGCTGGGTGACGACCCCCGCGAAGCCCTCGATCGCTGAAGCCCCTTGACGGCGGCTTGAGCGCAGGGGTGGGGAGGTAACCGGCGCGCGGGCCCTTGCGGGGCTCGTTGGGATGCATCAGAAGGGCAGGCCGGAGCCAGAAATCCCGGTCACCGTGAACGGCGGTGCGAGGCGGGGGAGTGAGAGCGACTCTGCTTCGTGCCATGGAGCGGCAGCAAGTCAGACCCCGGTCTGGTTCGGCTGCCGCGTGGGCCGAGCGATCACCCGCCCCCGCACCTTGCACCATGCGGCGGTTGCGCGACGAAAGCCCCCAGCCGGTAAGCGGAGTTATCGCACGATCCGGCAGGTGAGCCAGTGATCGCGGGCACGCCACCTCCCGGACGAAAGGTGGTCAGGCGCGGCGGAAGGGTCCGCGCTACCGCAGCAGTTCCTGCGCTGCCTGTCGCTGCTGTCCGCCACGACCGGGGCGGCAACGGCAGGGGGCCAGCAGGACCGGCCTCAACAAACGGTGACGGCCCCGGGATCGCACCCCGGGGCCGTTGTCGGTCGCTTCACCCACTCACCAGAGCAGTCAGAAGGAGTACGACCTTGGCTTCCATGATGGCATCTCCGCCGTCGTCCGGCGTCAGCGACCCCGAGATCCTCGAGGGCCTGCGCCGCGTCGTCGACGCCCAGATCGGCCCCCGCCTCGAGGGCGCGATCTACACCAACCAGGACGGGGCCTTCGAGGTCCTGGCCGTGATCCGCGACCCGAAGCGGGCGCGCGAGCTGCTCAACCGGCGCTGCGCCCAGTGGGCCCTGATCGTTCAGGACCGACTGCGGCCCGGAGCCGAGCCCTTCGCGGTCGGCTCGGTGTGGACCACGTCGGACCACCTGGTCCGAGAGGCCGACGGGACGCCGGCGAACACGAACGGCGGCGGGACGCGGTGAGCGCCCCGACCACCTTCGGCACCGGCGTGATGTTCACGGAGCGGCCGGTGCTGCCGGCCTCCGTCCCGGGCCTGTACCTGCGCCACCGCGACCGGGGCTTCACCGCCCACGTCACCGCCTCCGAGCACGCCCTCAGCACCGTCCGCCGCCTGGCCGCGTCGGTGCTGATGTCGTACGGGGCCGACCGCGAGGCCGCCGCCACCGCGCAACTGGTCCTCTCCGAGCTGGTCGGCAACGCGGTGCGGGCCTGTGGCCCGGCAGTGCCGCTGGTGATCGAGGTGTACGTCACCGCGCTCGGTATCGCGGTGAACGTGCACGACCCGGCTCCGGAGCTGCTGCCGCACCGCAGCGAGACGCCGATGGACAGCGACCAGGCGACTTCCGGACGGGGCCTGGCCCTGCTGGATCTGCTCGCCCCCGGCTGGACCATCGAGCACTCGCTGATCGGCAAGCAGATCCGCTGCCACCTCGCTGAGTAGCGCGCACGCCGCCGCGGGCGGGTGCGGAGAAGGTCTTCCGCAGCCAGCGGCCGCGATCACTTCGGCCCGCCCCGGCTTGGCACCCCAACTTCCCTGACGCACGCACGACAACGACGGAGGAAAACCATGGACTGGCGACACAACGCCGTCTGCCGCGAGGAAGACCCGGAGCTCTTCTTCCCGATCGGCAACACCGGCCCGGCCCTGCTGCAGATCGAGGAAGCCAAATCGGTCTGCGCACTTCTCTGGGGGTAACCGTGTGGCGCGAGGCGAGTGGGGACCACTTTGTGCAGCTCAGCGCCGGTGCGAGCGACACTATCGTGTGCAACACATGTGGCGCCACTGTCGCTTCGAGCAGTCGCCAGTGGGCCTGTCCGATAGCCAGCCGTCAGCGTCAGGAAGGCTCTAGGGTCCTCGCTTGTGACTGAACTTTCCTCGTATCACGGTGCGACAGCTGATGCCTACGATGCCGTCGCCGTTCTCTATGCCGAATTGCCACGCGACGACCTCAACACTCTTCCGCTGGATCGCGCGGTGCTCGCCGCGTTCGCCGAAGCTGTGCGGGCCGCCGGCTCCGGGCCCGTCGCCGAGCTGGGATGCGGCCCTGGACCTGTCACCGCACACCTGCGGGATCTGGGGCTGGACGTCTTCGGCGTCGACTTGTCGCCGGTGATGATCGATCTCGCGCGGGAGACATACCCGGACCTGCGGTTCGAGGTCGGTTCCATGGATGCCCTCGACCTGGCCGATGGCCAGTTGCAAGGCATCGTGTCCTGGTACTCGATCATTCACGCCCCACCGAAGGACGTGCAGGCGTACTTCGCCGAGTTCCATCGGGTACTCGTGCCCGACGGAACTCTTCTGCTCGCCTTCTTCGAGTCGGAAGGTGAGCCGACCACGGCGTTCGACCACAAGGTGACGACAGCCTACCGATGGCCGATCGACGACCTTGCAGGGCTGGCCGGTGCGGCCGGCTTCACCGAGGTCGGCCGGATGCTGCGTGAGCCATGCGAGGGAGAACGGTTTCGCCGGGGGCATCTGCTGATGCGTGCAGGGAAGTGATTCAGGTTGTCGCGTGCCGCCTTCGACGGCACGCGACAACCTGGACCGCCTCAGCCGCGTTGGTTCAGCGCTCTCGTCAGGTCCCGGTTGGCCGCCCGCGCGGCATCGAGATCGGATCGGGCCTCCTCCAACGCGGAGGCCAGTTCGACGTTGCGCTGCTCCAGTCTCGTGATCTTCCGCTGGAGCTCGTCGATGTCCGCTGGAGCCCCGAGCCCTGACTCCTGCCATGCCTGAGTCCCCAGCACCTGCGACAACCGCTTCTCCAACTGCTGGACGCGGGCGGCAAGTCGGGTGTTGCGAGCCTGAGCGTTCGCGAGATCGGCTTGGAGCGAGGCCCGGCTCACTGGTGAAGTGCCTGCCGGGTCTTGAGCCGCAGGTTCGAGCTCGGCCGCGTGCACGACCTCCAGCAAGTCGCGGTGACGATAGAGGAAGCTGCGATCGACTCCGGCTTGCCGGGCGATGGCCGAGACGCTGATGGGCGTGCCGTTCCTCGCGGCGTTCTTCACCGCGGTGGCAACCCGCTGGCGGCGCCGCTCGGTGTCGGCCTGCCGGCCGTCGCGCATAGCAGGGATCACGGAAGCCTCCAGGGCCTGACGTCGGGAAGTGGCTGGCCGACGCGGGGCATGCCCAGCATCACTGAGCGGCCGCGGCGGACCACGGCGACGGCTTCTTCGATCTGGGCACGTTCTTCGTCCGAGAGGTCGTCCAAGTCCGCCTTGACCCGGTTGATCAGACGGCGGACCCGGCTGATCTCCTCCTCGGAGGGCATCGCTTCGCTGCGGGCCCAGTCGTCGGCTTCGAAGGCCGACATCAGCCGCTCCCGGCTGCGGAGGAGATCAGAGAGGTATCGCTCCAGGTCAGGCAGGTAGGAGACGTCAGTGCGGAAGTGGTCGCAGCCGATGCAGCGGAAGCGGAGCGGGCAGCTCTGGCCGCCGGCCGCGACGTTGTGGGGTTCCAGGCAGATGCCGTAGGCCGTGGCGACTTCGCCGATGGCCCGCCGTACGTGCTCGGAGTCCAGAAGTCCTTGGGCTTTGCGCCAGACGCGGGTGCCGCGGCGGTCGAACTGCAACGCGGTGACCCGGTCGACCGCCTCACGGCGTCGCTCCTGGCTGACCCGATAATAGCCCTGAGTTGTGGAGAGTTCACGATGGTCCATCAAATCCATGAGCACGTCGGGGTCGACGTTGGCGTCCGCGTGGCGCTGAGCGAAGGAGTGCCGGTAGGCGTAGGGAAAGATCTTGGACTTGTCGAACGGCAGCAGCTTCGTCACCAGCTGCCCGTCGACCTCGACGACGACCGGAATCATGATGTCGGGAAGCGCGTTGACCCAGGCCCGGTGGGCGTCACCGATCGAACCGATCGGCTTCGTTCCCGCGGGGTTGGCCACCGGGCTCGGCAGCAGCTTGAGCTTGTCGGCCGGGGTGCCAGGGAAGCGCTCACGGACCCGCTCCTGCTGCGCAGTGATCACGGCGGCGGTCGCCTTCGCGATCGGCAGACGACGGCCCAGCCGGTAGTTCTTGGAGTTGTCATAGATCAGGACCAAGGTCCCGTCCGGGTCCTTGCCCAGGCACTCCAGCGCCAGCGTGCTGATCTCGTCCGGCCGCCGGCCGGTGTCGACAAGGAGCTCGGCCGCGACGCGGTACTCGCGGTTGCTCATCTTCTCCAGCAGATCGAAGTTGTCACAGAGCTCCCGCATCACCTCGTCCGGCAGGTCCCGTCCGGCCTCGGTGTCCTCGGGCTCGTCGGGGATGTCCTCCATGGACAGGGAGAAGTCCGCCGGCAGGCCCTCCAGCATCTGGCCGGGGCCGGTGAGACCCAGGACACGGATCCGGTTCACGATTCTGCGGACGTATCGGATCACATTGACCCGGTGGTGAGCCCCGAAGACGCCGGTCTCGGTGAGGAACGCGACGCGGTTGCAGAAGCTGACCATGTCCGTGCGGCCCAGAAGCCGAAGTGCATGCCCCGCGTCGTCCCGCTGCAGCCGCAGGCTGTCCGAGAGCTGCTCCATGCCGCGGATCATGTTCTGCATGGAACTGGCGACATGCCGCCCGCGACGCCGAGGGAGTTCGTCATAGGCCCAGACCTTGACCGCCTCCCGCAGGGGACGCTGGTGGATCCGGCTGAACGTGAGCGTGCCGTGGTGCCCGAAGACGAACAGGTCCCAGACGTCCTTGAGCCGCTCGGTCTCCGCAGTCGCCCCCAGCCTGCGCAGCGCGGTCTGTGCACCACGGATGATCATCCGAAGGTCATCGACCATCCCCGCGCGGATCAGGTCGTCCTCTCCCAGCGTCTCCAGGCTCGGGACCTGGAACAGACGCAGTTGATCGCTGATGTGCCGCATCCGGTGATCCTTGGTCTTCGCCTCCCGGGCGGTGCGGACCTGAAGGCAGTAGAGGAGCTCGGCGACCAGCCGGTCAGGCAGCCCGCGCAGGCTGACTTCGCGGTTGACCGGCACCGACGACGACGTCAGGCGCCACCGTTCCTCGTCGCCGTCGAAGGTCCCCGACCGCCGTTCGCGGTTGAGGCGGCCTCGGTGGACCTCGCAGTAGCGGGTCCGCTCTGAGCCGCGCAGCCGGTAGCAGGCGGCGACCTGGCAGGGCCCGAACCCGGGCAGCCCCTGCTGCGGGGAGTTGCGCAGGAAGTCTTCTACGGTCAGCTCGGACGAGCTGTGCCAGCGCGCCTGGTGAGCGGTGCAAAGACCATGCGTGACCAGCCGGGGCGGCCGCTGACAGCCCGGGACACGACAGAGGATCTGCCCGTCGGAACGGTGATAGGCACTCTCCCTCGGGACCGCGGCGAAGTCCTCGAAGGACAGGCCGGAGCGCCGCCAGCGGCCGATGCAGCCGACACAGACCGGTTCGCCAAGCGGGGTGCCCTTCGTGCAGCCGGGGATTTCGCAGTCCGGCATGCCCAGCACCGGATGGACCTTGGGGTAGCGCACGACACGCGACTCCCAGTCCCAGCTCACCAGGCTCAGGAACTCGGCGTCCAAGGCGTCGATGATGACCTGGGTCCGCAGGTCCTGCAGCTCATGGGCCAGCGGCAGAGGTGTCCCGATCACTTCTCCCCCGTCCCGTGCAGGGACCGCGGGGAGGGAACGCGCTCGATCGCCTCGCGCAATCGGGCCCGGTCGGGGATCAGGTAGGGCCTGGGCGACTCCGGGTGGGTCTGGCCGAGCAGGGCCTGCACTTCGTCCACCGACCCGCCGGCGTCCGCAACGTTGCTGCCAAAGGCCCGGCGGGCCATGTGGGGACCGACCTTCCGCGACAGCCCGGCCCGCTGGCTCAGCCGCTCGAACAACTCGCCCAGCGCGTCCGGCGGCATCGGCGCCCCCAGCGGCTCACGGAACAGGTTCACCAGGAGGAAGTCGCTGCCGCCCGCCCCGAGTATTTCGTGTCGCTCGTCGATGTACTGGTCGAAAGCCTGGACCACCAGGAAGTCCAACGGCTGTGTCCAGGCCTGCTTCGACTTCGACCACGCCCGGTTGCTGTTCTCCCGTCGCCGGACGTGGAGGTGAGCGCCGCTGTAGTCGCAGCCCAGCGCCCGCGAATCGGGAAGCAGGTGACAGTCACTGCGGTGCAGACCGGCCGCCTGGCCGCGGCGCAGCCCGACCCGGCCGAGCAGCAGCACGATCAGCCGGTCACGGGCATTGCGGCACTCCAGGAACATCGCCACCAGCTCTTCGTCGGTGGCCCGGTCCACCTCGGCTTCCGGCTCCTGGCTCCGGTGGACAGCTCGCAGCCGGTAGGTCAGGCCGGAATCCTCGCCCTGGGCCTCCACCGGCAGGTCCCGGCTGTCCGCCAGCTCGTAGATCTGCCCGAGCACCGACCTCGGTGCCTCACCGACCGACACCGCGTAGGACAGCAGCCCCCGCACCGCCGCCAGGACGCCGTTGACCCTCCGCTCTTTGCGAGCCGGGTCGGCGCCCGGCCCCAGCACCACCGGCGCCGGATCGTCATCCAGCGAGGACGGCGTGTACTTCAGCCAGACCATGAACAGGCCCAGGTCCCGCGCAGCGACGGACCATTCGCGCCCGGTTGACCGGCACCACCGCAGGTACAGCGCTATGCCGCCGGCGTACGCCTTCGTCGTCAACTCGGAACGGCTTCGGCCGAACCGCAAGAACCTCAGCCACTGATCAGCGATGAACACGACCTCGTAGCCGTCATCGACGACCGTCCAATACCGCACGCCAGAGGGCAATCTGACAGGAAAGGCACGCAATGCAACTCCATGATCCGACGGTTGATGCAACAACCCGCCACAGAGCCGCACCCCCAGAGAACGATCTTCAGAAGATCAACATAGCTCTCCGGTGCAACGTCTCACCACACAGGATCAGCCCCCAGAGAAGCCGCCGCTGCCCGGTGATCGAGCAGTGCCTGCAGTGGGCGCTGGAAAGCGGCCAGGAGTCGGGCGTCTGGGGCGGCCTGAGCGAGGACGAACGCCGCTCCATGCGGCGCCGCGCCGCCCGCAACCGGGCCCGGAAGGAGGCGTGATGATCGCCCTCCGACGCAACCGCATCGGCCGTGACTGGACGGCCGCCGACTTCGACTCCGTCGAGGTGCTCATCGCCGCTGGCGTCCGTCGGCCGGCGGCCCGCGTCACCCAGGCCCGCTCGCCGCGCCCGGTCCGCCGGGCCATGCGCGCCGTCCTGCGCAGCGTCCGCTTCCACACCGGCCTGCACCGCACCCAGCAGGAGCCCGGCAACTTCGCCGGGCCCGTCGACTGGGACGCCGCTCGCCGCGCCGCGGAGGCCGTGAACCGCGGTGACGTCGACGAAGCCGACCGCATCGTCGACGCCACCGCGGACCCGCGCCACACCGCGTTCGCGGCGTTCCGCTTCATCGACGTCGACTGACGCTCCGCCTGTCGGTTGCCTCCCCCGCCCGTCTCGTACGGGCGGGGCTGAGGGGAGCCGGACAGCCCGGACCCCCGGCCCCGGCCGGTGTACGCGATGTGAGGAGAGCACGTGACCCAGTCCCAGACGCAGGCGGTACAGCCCAAGGTCACCTACACCAAGGGCGACTTCGTCCTGTTCCGCGACGTCGAACGGTTCTGGCTCGGGCTTCCCGGCCACACCTTCGTCGGCCGGGTGGAGCGGTCCTGGCGGCACGCCGACACCGGCAAGGTCCTCTACGACCTGACTGAGCTGAGCGGCAACCGCGCCCGCGCCGGGATCGACCCCGCCTACATGCGGCTGCTCCCGGCCACCGACGCGATGCACGACATCGACACCGCGCCGCTGAGTGAGCCGGACACCGGGGCGATGACCCCGGCCGCGGTCGCCTGGCTGCGCCAGCACCTTCGGCAGGACAGCAGCGCGCTGCCCGCCCGTCCCTGACCACCTGCCTCGCGCAGACGGCCCTCCGAGTCCCCGGCATTTGAGCTGCCGGGGCCTCGGAGGGCCTGGTCACGACCCTACCGACCGACGCCGACCCGCGGTGACCTCTTGCACGAGGCGCCGGAAAGAGAGGACACCCCCCGTGGCCAACACCACCACCCGGCGCAGGCGGAATGCCGCCCCGGCCGCGAAGCCCCGAGGCGCCGGGCGCGCCAAGGCGACCAAGCCGTCGGCCGCCATCCCCGCCCAGGCCGCCGCCCCCGAAGAGACCACCGTGCCGCTGGTGCACCCGGAGGCCGACCCGGTCCTGGCCGATGCCGCCGACCGCGCCGCCGACCTCCGGGACCTGGCCGCCGACGACGCAGCGCGCATCCTCGCCGACAGCGAGGCCCGCGCCGCCGAACTCCTGGACGGCGCCCGCTCGGAGGCTGCCTCGATCACCGAGGCGGCCACCACCGAGCAGGCCCGTGTCCTGGCCGACGCGCAGGCCGACGCCGACCGGGTCCGCACGGAGGCCGCGAGCACCGCGGCCGCCGACGCCGACCAGGTCCTGGCCGACGCCGACGCGAAGGCCAAGCAGCTGCTCGCCGACGCCCGCCGCCAGGCGGAGGAGGTCACCACCGCGGCGGCCGCGCGGTCCGACGAGGTCCAGGCGGAGGCCGCGCAGGCCGCCGCCAAGGTTCTCGCCGACGCGGAGGCCGCGCGCACCGAGCTGCTCGCGGCGGCGGAGCGCACCGCGGCGGAGACCCGCACCCGGGCCACCACCGACGCCGAAGCTCTCCTGGAGCGGGCGCGGGGCGAGGCCGACCGGCTGCGCGAGAGCGCGGACGACCAGGCCGCGCAGGTGCGTGCCGGGGCGGAGAAGATGGCCGCCGGCCTTCGCGCCGACGCCGACCGCGCCCTGGACGACGCCCGCAGTTCCGCTGAGGAGCTGCGGGCCGCCACGGACAAGGACGTCGCCCGGCTGCGGGAGCAGGCGGAGAAGGACGCGACGTCGGCCCGGGAGGCGGCGGCCAAGGCCACGGCCGACCAGGCCGCCGCCGCGCAGGCCCGAGCCGAGGCGGACCGGGTCCTTCAGGCGGCGACGGAGCGCACCGTGCAGCGGGCGAGGCGCCGGGAGATCCGGACCGAGTCCCGAGCCGCGCGGCGCAAGGCCCGCAACGACGCCCGGCCCGCTGGCGGTGTCCCGCCGCTGTCCGGGCAGGAGCTGGTCCTGGTCGCCGGGATCGTCCTGGCGGCCGCGGTCGTCTCCACTCTCGGTCTGCTGTCCTCCTACACCGCGCTGGAGACCAAGGCGTCGGGGTGGGGCTGGGAGTGGCCGTGGCTGCTGCCGGTCGGCATCGATGTCGCCATCCCGGCGTTCACCGGCGCCAACCTGGTGCTGATCCGCATGGGCATGGAGCTCCGGTGGATCCGCTGGGTGCCGCGGGCGCTGACGGCGGTGACCGTGTACCTGAACTGGAACGCCTCGGACTCCGCGTCGGGCCGTCTCGGGCACGCGGCCCTCACGCTGCTGTGGGTGGTCTTCTCGGAGATCGCCTCCCACGTGTACGCGACGCGGATCGGCGCGGTCACCGGCAAGAAGCGGATGGAGACGGTGCGGCGCTCGCGCTGGATCCTCGCCCCGATCCCCACCGCTCGGCTTCGCCGCCGGATGATCCTGTGGGAGATCACCTCCTACGAGGAGGCGCTCACCCGGCTCCAGGAGCAGACCTACCTGCGAGCGCAGCTCAAGGAGGAGTACGGGTGGCGGTGGCGGAGCAAGGCTCCGCTGGAGCAGCGGATGGCGCTCAAGCTCGGCTCCGCGCCCGCCGCGCTCGCCGACACGCTCACTCCCGAGGACGCGCTCACCGTCGAACGGGCGGAGGAGACCGAGCATGCTCACCCCGACATGAGCGCGCTCACCTCGGGCGAGGTTCGCGGCGAGCGTGAGCGCCCGGCGCTCACCTCCGGCGCTCACGAGGGTGAGCGCGACACGGAGGAGACGGACGCTCAGCGAGCGGAGGGCGCGCTTACGCGCAGCGAGACGGAGGCGCTGACCGAGCGCCGCCACGCTCGTATCCGTCTGCTCTACACCGAGCTCGGGCGCCGACCCGAGTGGACGGAGATCCGCGACGCGCTCACCGACGCGGGCCTGTCCGACAAGCCGGTCTCCCGCCCGACCGCGCAGCGCCTGCGCGCTCAGGTCGAAGAGGCCGCCCCGGGCGCGTAGGTGAGCGCCCGGTGAGCGCCGACGCGCTCACCCCCGGCAGTCCCCTGCCGCTCATGGTCGCACCCGGTCCGCGCCCACGCTCCCGAGCGTGAGCGCGGACCGGTGACGGCCACGGCCGGCAGGCCGCTCGCCCGCGCCCGCCCCGAGCGGGGCGCGGGCGAGATCGTTCCGAGCACCACCCACCCCCGCGCACAGCCTCGGGGACACGGACTCTCCCCTCCCCAACCCCGAGACCTGGAGGTCTTCTCGCATGAACAGCAACGACCCGAACTACTCCCCTCTGCGCGACGTCGCGCAGAGCCCGGAGGCAACCGCCCGGTACCTGGCCGACGTTCGGCGCGTGCTGCTGGACATCGGCAAGAACCTGGAGACCCTCGCGATGGAGACTCGCGTGCACCTGCGCGACACGCACGTGGAGGGTGACCGCTGGTACCACGCCCGGCTGCGGGCGATGCCCGTCGAAAAGGCCCTCGGGAGTGTTCTCAAGGACCTGAACGACCTGACCGCGGGCCTGGAAAAGAGCGCCTATAAGCGCCGCGCCCACGACGAGGCCGTTGTGAATACGGCCAAGGAAAGGAAGGAAAAGGAGCTGGAAAGGCAGCGGAAGAAGAACCCGCAGCAGCTCCAGGCTGCACCCAACTCGACGCAGCAGGGTGCGCAGAGCCCGAGTTCCGGCTATAGTGTTCCTACGTCGATTTACGACCTGGGTAACAGGGAGTCGGCGTGACGCGCCCCCTCAGCAGCATCGAACGCTCCATTCAAGGGCGGAACGGCTGGCTGCAGGACGAAGAGCGCAAGGCGATCGAACGTCGCGGTGAAATGGGCCGGATGGAATTCTGGCTCCGCGTTACTCGGTCCGAAATCACGAGGGAAGTCAAAGCCGGTCGCGGTGATGTCCTCACCGCATTCACGCTGGTCTGCCGCCTCTTCAAGCTGGTGCTGGAGAAGCGGCAGGCGGGCGACCCGCGGCTGTTCGACCACCTCATGCAGTACGCGGACACCGTCCTGAAGCAGCACGGCCCGCGTAACTGAGCGTCACCCACGAAGGCCCCGCCGGGCTCCGGCGGGGCCTCGCGCGCGTAAAGCGTGCACACGTGCACGTGCACACGCGTGCACACGAGACCCCACTGTCTGTCAAGTCCCCCTGGAGGGAGGTGCACCGTGTCCGACGAGTCCGACGACGCGAGCGGTGGAACCCTGGTCCACGGCCCGTGGAGCGGTGATTCCACCTACACGCTGCCGCCGATCCCGGATTTCATCGACACCATTCCGCCGCCGGAAGACATTCCGGAGGCTCCCCCGGAGCGCCCGGAGGAGACCACGATGGAACTGCCGCCGATTCCGGCTGTTCCGGACCCGGCGGCAGCGCTGCGTTCCGACGGAATTACGGCGCCGGAAACCGGAGAAGATGAGGGTGAATACGAGGAAGGCGAATACGTCCAGCCTCGTTCGCTCGCTGACCGTCTCGGTGACTGGCTTGAATTCCGGCTGGAAAGGGCGCGGGCCAATCATGAAAGCGAAGCGCCTTTCCGTGAGGCTGAAATAGCGCGCAAGGCCGCGCTGCTGGAGGGCCGCACCGCGCAGGAAGTCGCGATGATGGAGCAGAACGGAAAGCTCCACGCCGCGATGATGAAAGCGAAGGGCGACAAAGCGGCGGCACGGTCAAAGGCCGACGCCGACCGCACGAAGTCGCCGGGCTCCGGCCTGGGGACGGACAAGGGCCGCTCGAAGGCCGGCGGTGGCGGCGGGTCCTCGCGCGGCGGGGGCGGCAGCGGCGGCGGTCCGTCCCGCAACAACTCGGGTCCCGGCTCCAAGGGGCCCGGGTCGCGTGGCACCAACTCCGGCGGCGGCGCCGGGCGTTCGGGGTCCGGATCATCCGGGGGCAGCGGAAGCGGCAAGGGCGGAACGAAGGGCTCCCAGACGGGCTCTGGCGGCCGTACAGGCGGTTCCGGGCGCAACGGGTCGTCCGGGGGCTCGAAAGGCTCTCAGACGGGGTCTGGCGGCTCGAAGAACGACGGCCCGGCCTCCAACGCCCGCGCGGAGCGGGCCCGCGGCCGCCAGGAGCGCGCCGGAGCCCGCCAGGCCGCCCGGCAGGAAAGGCGCAGTGCCGGGCACGCCGCCGGCATCGCCGACCGGTCCAAGGACCGCGACCAGGCCCGCGCCAACCGGCAGCAGAACCGGGATGACCGCCGCGCGAAGCGGCAGGAGCGGGACGCGGCACGGAAGGCGAAGCGGGAAGCCGCGGCGTCGGCCGACTCGGGCCGCACCACCTTGGGCCAGGCCGTCGCGGAGGAAGCCCAGCGCCGCTTCGACAAGCGCCGCGCCGACGCGAAGGACGCCAAGGATGCCAAGGCCGGCGCGGAGAAGGTGAGCCTGACCAAGGACAAGGACTCCAAGGCCAAGGGCACCGACGGCAAGGGCGAGAAGGACGCCAAGGAGGGCCCTGACGGGGCCTCCAGCGGCACAAAGGACGCCCCGGCGTCCGATGAGCCGGGCAAGGACTCCAAGGCCGGTGACGGGCCGTCTGACGACTCGAAGAAACGGCGCCGGTTCCGGCGTCGGCGCACCGGCAGCGGAACCGGCAGGGCCGGTCGGCGGGGCCGCACTGGTCGTGCGGGGCGTGCCGGGCGGCGACGCGGCTGGGCATGGGACGGGGCGGAGGATCCCGACCCGACGGTGGAGTGGGCCGACGGCCGCCCGAGCCGTCCCAGCCCGAAGCCGGACACCAGCGAGGACATCCCGGACGCGGTGATCGTCGACGACGAAGCCGACCCGTTCGGCTGGTATGCCGCCCGCCGTCCCGGCCTGCCCCGCGCGCCCAGGCAACCGCGCGTCAGGCGGGGGGTCATCAAGCGCCCCGGCACCAGTCGGCCGGACGCGACCGACGCACCCGGCGAGCGCGATCAGGCCGTCGTCGGCCGACCGGCCACCAGCAGCCGACCCACCAGCACCGAAGGGAGCAGCGTGAGCAGCGCGGAGGTCAGCAGGCCGTCCGGGCAGGGCGGTCTGGCCGCCCAGCACCGCACGGACATCACGTTCGACGAGTTCTTGATGGAGATGGCGAACATCGCCATCCAGGCCGCCTCCGACCAGGAGAAGGCCGAAGCCCTCGCGGACGCGCTCGACAAGGTCGCCGACGCCCTGCGGGACATGTCCGCCGACCTGATCGGCGACCACAACATCGCCACCGAGGTCACCGAACTGATCTCGGACCTGGCCGACGCCGCGGGCCGGATGAGGCAGCAGGCCGAACGGTGCGCGTCCGAGTGCGGCCTCGCCCTGGAGGCCGCCAAGCTCGCGGCCGCGATGGTCGCCCGCATCTACGGCCAGGACATGGCCGCCAAGGAAGACGCGGGCCTGACGTACGCGTCGGCCGCCGCCCACCACGACTAAGAATCAGGGAGGAACCCGCTGATGAGCAGCGATCTCGCACCCAGCGGCGCCGGCCCGGTGCCCGTCCCGGCCGACGACGACAACCGGTACAAGGCCGTCCAGGCCAAGCTCAAGACGCTCGCCGGCGCGCTGGACGACGCCGGCCTCGAGCTGGAGGCGCTGGTGCGCAGCGTCAAGGCCAACGCCCAGCGCGCCCAGGACGTGGCCCGCGACATCGGCACCGCCGGACTCGACGCGAAGTTCGTGGAGCTGACCAGCAACGTCTCGGTGGCCCTCGGGGGCGCGGCCGTGCAGGTCAAGAAGCTGAGCGACACCGCCCAGGAGACCGCCGACCTCACCCACCAGACCCGGCGTACCCACTCCAAGCTCTACGGAGCGCTGGACGAAATCCGCTCCAACCGGCGCGAGAAGACCCCCAAGCCGGGCTTCTTCAACCGCTGACCCCGCTCCCCCAACCCACCCCGCCACGGGCGGCTCCGCGACACACCGCGGGGCCGCCCGTCCCGTTTCCCGAAGGAGATTCGGTGACCACGCCGCGCAGTGTCACGCTCGAACGCCTCGCCTACACCCTCGCCGCGCCTGTGCTGGCCGTGGCCCCGAACGTCTACCCCGACAGCCCCGTCAACCAGGTCGTGCAGCTGGCCGGCGCCGCCGGGATCGGCGCATGGTTCCTGGCCGCCAAGAGCGATGAGCCCGGCGCCGGACGCAAGATCCTGCGCTGGTCCCCGCTGGTCTTGGCCGCCGCCGTCGACGTCGCCGCCGGGCACACCACCGGCTTCGGCCCGTACTGGCTGGACGGACTGCTCGCCGCCGGATGGGCGGCGGCCGGCTCTTTCGTGCTGCCGTTCTCCCGGCACACCCGCCGCCGCAACCGCCCTGCCGTCGCGGCCCCGGCCCCGCAACTGCAGGTCGCCGAAGTCCCGGAGCCGTCCCCGGCCGTGCCGGACGACGGCGCCGACCTGCTCACCCGCGAGGTGCGGATGATGTGGGAGAACGCCGGGATGCCCGCCCGGACGCACGTCGTCAAGGCCACCCGGCATCCCGGCATGCGGCACGACATGACGATCCTGCTGCGCGCCTCGGAGACCGGACGGCCCATCACCGGCCTCACCGAAGCCGCCGTCGCCGCCCCGTTCGCTGTGCCTTCCAGCGACGTCGTCCTGTCGGAGGTCGCCATCCAGCCCGGCCGCCAGGGCGGACCCGGCTGGATGGAGGCCCACATCACCCCCGACGCCAACCAGCGCCGCCGCAAGGCCCCCACCGACCAGGAGCGCTGGGCGGACAAGGTCGGCTCGCCCAAGGGCGGCGCCCCCGGCTCCGAGCTGGTCCACAAGACCCGCGACGACGAACGCGGGGTCACGTTCTACCGGGCCAAGATGTCCGACTCCACCGAGACCCCGCGCATCGACCTCGCCAAGGTCTGCCGCGGACTGAAGCTGCCCGAGGACGACTCCTGCGTGTTCGTCCTCATCGACGGCTCGGAGTTCCTGATCAGCGCGTTCGATGAGCCGCCGCTGTCGCAGATCTTCCCCGCCACCCGCGAGCTGCTCACCCCGGACGCCAAGGGCATGTACGTGTGCGGGTTCACCATCACCGGCCAGCCGGTCAAGACGATGGTGTACCAGCACGACAAGAACGCCCCGGCCCACGGCCTCACCCTCGGGGTCAGCCGGTCGGGTAAGACGCAGTTCTTCGCGATCCACATGGCCGCCCAGTCCCTGGACGGACAGGTGGTGTGGCTGGGCACCGTCCGCAAGGACGAGAAGACCACCGTGCTCGGCAGGTACATCGACCGGCAGGGCTCGAACGCGCTGTGGATGGCCCGCTCGCTGCGGGCGGCGAAGGCGCTGTGTGAGATCCGCGCCGACATGCCCTGGCCGCACGACGGCCAGCCGCACGACTACAAGCCGGGCGACCCCCGCTGCCCCTACCGGCAGCTGAACGTCTACGGCGATGAGTTCATGACCGCGGCGCAGGACGCGGACTTCGGCGAGTTCATCCAGAAGGACGGCGAGGACCTCACCGTTACCGGGCTCAAGTACGGCATCGGCTTCAACCCGGCCGGGCAGTCGCCGTTCGCGCACAACGGCTTCTCCACGGAGATGAAGGACAACCTGCGGCAGAACAGCCGTCCGGTCATCTTCAACATGGGTTCGCCCGGCGCCACCCGCAAGGCGGCGGAGGGCACCATGGAGAACGCCTACGACGTGCCGACCATCCCGGCGCGCTACTCCCGTACCGAGGGTTCCGCGATCGAGCGGGCCATGCGCGGTGAGGCCGACCCGGAGAACGGCGTCAGCACGGGCGGCGTCGCGGTCATCGTCCTCGACAACGGCCGCGCCGTCCTGATGCGGTCGCTGTACGCGGACTTCGACACCGACCTCTCCGAGCTGTTCCCCGACGAGGTCAACCGGCTCACCGACTACGAGATCAGCGAGCTGGAGAAGCGCGGCCTGTGGTTCGACTGGAACGAGCCCGTGCGGCCCGGCGAGTTCTGGCCCGAGCCCGACGAGGACGACGGCGACGGCCGCTCCCGCCGCCGCAGCGGTGGCGGAGGCGGCAAGGGCGGCGGTGGCAAGCGCAGTTCCGGCAGCCGCTCCGAGCAGGTCACCTCACCCCGCCAGGCGCTGGAGGCCATCAAGAGCCTCAACAACGCCTGACCGTTCCTCATCCCGTCCATCCCCGGGGCCGGCCTGCCCGAGCACGGCCGGCCCCACCCGATCCTCGCGAAGGAGGACCACCCGCCGTGGCCCTTTCCGTCTCCGCCGCCGCGCTGCTGGGCATCATCGTGTTCGTCCTGCTCAAGGGCGGCTACGTCCGCGTCGGCTCCATGCTGGCCTGCACGCTGTTCGGCTTCACCCTCGCCGCGACCGGCCTGGCCCCGTTCATCAACAGCGGCCTCGCATCGCTCGCCGGACTGATCTCCAGTTTCTGACTACGCCTCGGTCCACGGCGGGTCGGGCGTGTAGTTGAGCCCGTCGCAGAAGCGGCAGTCCCACTCCGAGGGGATCTCCCACTTGTCGACCCAGAAGCCGACCTGCTTGCCCACGAAGTAGTTGTCGCCCCCGCACCATCCGCACTCGAAGACGAACTCCACCACATCCCCTTCCCCGCGCCTGTTGGTTTGAGGATGCCTGGGGCGCAGGTGCGGTGACTACCCACCCGCCAGCCCCAACTCACCTGCTGCACAACGCCGAAGGGCGCCGCCGGACACGACTCCGGCGACGCCCTTCGCCGTTGCGCGCGGCCACTCCCTCAAGCACCCTCCCAGCCGTCACGGCCAGGAGGGCGCTCCACTTCCCGCGTGATCGGAGAACCCCGATGGACCCCCTGAACACCCAGCACGGCATGCCCGAGTCCGAGGCCGCGGCCGAAGCCCGCCGCCTGATCGATGAATGGGCCAGCAAGCCCGTCCAGCACCACCCCACCTCGTTCCGCGACGACACCGAGCCGCCGGCCTTCGGCACCGCCCCGCCCGTGAAGCAGGACGACAAGCGGATCGTCCCGGCCTGGGCGGCCGGGATCGCCGTCGCCTCGATCGGCGTGGGCGCTGGAGTCACCGGCATCGGCTGCGGCGCCTGGCTCGTGCTCCAGGGCCTGGCCTCCGTCACGTTGAACAGCGTCCTGATGGTCACCCTGCCGTTCGCGGGCCTGGCCATGGCAGCCACCGCCATCGGCGGCGCGATCAGCAAGGCCCGCGCGGCTGTCACCAAGAACGTCTACGAGGGCCCGGTCACCCACCACACCGAGATCCACAACAACAGCACCACGCGCGGAGCGTTCTTCGCCCGCACCCGCAACGAGATCCGCTGACCGACCCGGCCAGCCCACCACCGCTCACCACCGACCTCCGCCGAAGGAGCAGCTACGCCATGCCCAGCAACGACAAGCCGGTCAACGGCCAGGAAAACCGGTCCTTCCTCGACGTGCTCAACCAGACGCCCCCGCCGCCCGACGCGAAGGACTGGCCCCGCCCGAAGCGCTTCGCCGGGCTGCGCGCCGCGTGGAAGGCGTCCTGGGAGGAGGGCGGCTTCCTCTACCAGCGGTGGGAAGAGGTCTTCCAGGCCCGGCACGGCAGCTGGCACGAGGTCGCCAACTGGATCAAGGCCGCCGCACTGTTCGGCGGGCTCAGCCTCATCGTGCTGATGCTGGACGCCGTCGGCGACATCGCCTCCGCCACGCTCAAGGGCCTGTCCGACGTCCCGGCCACCAACGGCGGCGACGGCAGCGGCCTGTGGGGCACGGTCGACCACCCCATCCGGGTCTTCCTCGCCGACCAGGCCGCGCACCTGGCCGTCGCCCCGGCCGCCCTGTACGCGTTCTGGCAACTGACCGGGTTGCTCGGTCTGGTCGGCGGGTTCTTCGGCAACGCCGGCGCCCGCATCGCCTGGCTGCTGTTCGGGATCGGCAGCCTCGCCATGATCTGGTCCGCCGCCCCGGCCGGAGGCCGCGCCGCCGCCACCGGGCTCGCCGCCCTCATGTGGGCGCTGGCCAGCGTCTTCGCCTTGCGCGGGCTGACCCTGCGGCCCATCGTCCACAACCACCCGCCGCAGTTCCAGCCCCAGTTCAACCCCGCGCTCCACATCCATGCCACCCTCCCCGCCCCCACCCCGGCGGGCGACGACTACGGCGACAACATCCACCCGCTCCAGCGCTGACCCTCCGGTCGCTCCGCCTGGTCCTCGCCCACCCCGCAACACCGGGGCCGGGCGAGGGCCGGACAGGCCGACCGGCCGCCCATCGACCTTCAGCCCCGTGTGAGGAGCCACATGATCGAATCCGCCCTGGCCGCGCTTGGCCTGCCCACGCCCGGCCTCTACCTGACGATCGGAGCGGCCGGGAGCGGCAAGACCCGGATCGCCACGGCGTTCCCCCGCATCTGGCGCCTGTCGCTCGATGACTGCCGCGAGCGGGTGGCTGACGACCCCGGTCTACAGGACAGCACCCCGGCCGCGGTCGCCGTCTTCGACACGGTGCTGACCTGCCGCCTGGCGCGCCGATTGCCGACTCTGGTGGACGCCACGAACACCGAGTTCGCCATTCGCGCCCGGCTGGTGGAGCGAGCGCACCAGCACCGGCTGCCCGCCGTGGCGATCGTCGCGCGCACGGCCCTCGAGGACTGTCAGACCCGGCAGGATGCGAGGCCCGCCAACCGGCAGGTCCCGGCGCAGACCGTCGCCCGGCAGCACGCTGGCGTCCCGACCGGCGAGCAGCTGCTCGCCGAAGGCTTCGACCAGGTCCACGCGGCCGCTGACCTCGACCTGCTCCACCTGCTGCTGGCCCGCTCCGTGGCCGCCGGTTTCGACCCGCTCGCCGAGGTCCGGGCCACCTTCGGCCCGGACCTCGCCCGGGTCTTCGCCTTCGACCCGGACAGCCCCGACTCCGTCGGTGCGTTCGCCGTCGCCGGACGGCAGCTGACCGTGCGCTGGTCGGACCATGGCGAGGTCTTCGACCACCACTGGCAGGCCCGCCTCGAGGGCGAGACCTGCGAGGCCTGCGGCAGCGCGGTGTGGGTGAAAGTCACCGACGCCGCCGACCTGCTGGCCGTCTACAACGGCCAGCCGCCCGAAGAACTGTTCTGCGACCGGTGCGACGTCCCCGACTGGTACGCCGCCTGACCCACTTCGACCAAGGCCATACGGCCCCAGACCCAGAGGACCTGATGAACGTCGGACAGCGCATCGAACTCACCACGCAGATCGAATCTCGCGGCAACACCGCCCGCCCTGGCGACCAGGGCACCGTGGAGGGAGTCCACACCGACGGCTACCTCACCGTCCGGATGGACAACGGCCGCACCCAGTTCCCCCGCACGGACGAAGTCACCGTCCTGCCGTCTTCCTGAACCCCTGCGGCCTGCTGGCCGCCCACACGACGAAGAGGCGCACCCCATGCCTGGACAGCCGGGTGCGCCTCTTCTTGATGCCCGCCCGCAAGGGGCGAGATCGGAGTCTCAATCATGCCTGCCCTGACCGTGTTACGGCAGCATCCCCGCACTCTTCTGCTCACCGCGGCCGCTGTGCCGCTCGCCCTGGCCGCCGTCGTCGACGACGTCCGCGTACGCCGCCAGCTGGAGGCCGCGCGCCGCGACCAGCTCACTGGCCTGCCCTGCCGCGACGGGCTCACCGCCCACGGCGAACGGCAGCTCACCGCCCGGCGCCGCGCCGACGACCTCCTGGTCCTGGTCCTCGACGGCAACGGCTTCAAGGCGATCAACGACGGCTACGGCCATGCCGCCGGCGACAAGGTCGTCATCACCCTCGCCCAGCGGCTGCGCCAGTGGAGCACCGCCCGCCAGGGCCTGGCCGCGCGCCTGGGCGGAGACGAGTTCGGCGCCGCCGTCCGGCTGCCGCGCGAGCACTTCGCCCAGGAGCTCGCCGGGCTGCGCGCGCACATGGACCGTTCCGTCCCGTACGAGGGTCTGCTGCTGCCGTTCACCGTGTCGATCGGCACCTCCTACGCCGCCGACCTGCCCGGCCGACCCTTCGGCGACGTCCTGCGCGCCGCCGACGTGTCCATGTACAAGGTCAAGACCGGCGAAGAGCCCTTCCCCTACCTGGGCACCGCGGCCGACGCCGACACCCCCTCGGTCAACGGCCGCCGACCCGGACGCCCGGGCACGCACCTGCCCGCGGCCGCCGCCGCGTGATCCGTCGTGACCCTGCTCGTCTGGCGCGACGGCGCACACTTCGACCGCTTCAGCGACCGGCCGTGCGTGCTGTGCGGCGGGCCGACCCCGCTGCGCTCCCACAAGCGCGAACCGGTCCACAAGGTCTGCGCGGAGAACTGGAACGAGGCCAACCCGGGCGAGACCCGGTTCGTCTCCGACGCCCAGCCGCGCCGCTCCGACGGCGACGACCACGCCTGACCGTCACCCCCATCAACTTCGCGGGCACCGGCCAACCGCCGGTGCCCGCTCCCGTGTTCCTGGAAGGACCCTCCACCATGGAGACCCCCGCCATCACCGGCCAGCCGCCGGCCCTCACCGTCGGCCAGGCCGTCGCCCTGACCCTGCTGCGCGACGGCTACACCCAGCGCACCATCCAGGCCCGCACCGACGTCACCCCCGACGACCTGTACCGCCTGGCCGCACTGCACGACATCACCGCCCCGCACGGCACCACCGAGGGCCACGACTGCCACGAAGCCCGCGGCGAAGACCCATGCGGACCCTGCGAGATAGCCCGTGCCCGCGCCGACTCCCGCGCCCGGGCCAGGCAACGCAAGACGATCCCGGCCGCCATGCTGCGCGGTCGGCTCGCCGCCGGCACCACCCGCCGCAGGGCGGTGAGCCGGTGAATGCCCACGAAACCGACCTCGAGGCCCGCCCCACTGAAAGGGAAGCGCTGGCCGTGATCCATCACCCGGCCGCCGCCGCAGGGCCGGACCGTACCGATCACAACCTCAACGACGCGGTGGCCACGGTCGCGACCGAGATCGGCCGCACCGACAACAAGGCCTCGCTGTTCTCCGAACTACTTGGCAGTAGAGGCGGTCGCTGGCGGTCCTTCATCCGGACGCGGCGTTTCGGCAATCAGTTTGGATGGCTGTGCGTAAGAGCGCTCCGCAGTGACCGCGCGCTTGCCGGCCGCGGTTTCCCACGAAATCCGGTGGAGTCTCAGCGGCCGGAAGTGGTTGGGTCCTGCTCAATGCTTCGCTGACACGGCCCGGCACAGTGCGAGGCGCAAGGTCCGAATCGCAGGGCGGTCTAGCCCGCGTGTCGTCGAGTGATGGAGGTTATCGCGGTGGCTGGTTATGGGGCGCTTTCCGACGTATACGAGTGGCTGATCGGGGACGACAGGTTGACCCCCGCCAAGGCAGCCGCGGTTTACTACAGCGATGTCGTGGGCTCTTTGCCGCCCAACGCACGCGTCCTCGACTGCGCGTGTGGAACCGGCCAGCTCGCCGTCGGTCTCGCGAGTCTTGGCCTTGACGTGGTCGCCGCAGACGCCAGTGATGGGATGGTTCGCCGGACCGAGAAGGTCGCCGACGAGCAGGGTGTCTCGCTTCGAGCCCTCCGCGCGAGTTGGGACGAGCTGCCCGACCACCTGGAGGACTCCACGTTCGATCTGGTGTTCTGCGTCGGCAATTCGCTCGGGCACGCTGAGGGCGCAGCCGGGCGCCTGACCGCACTGGAAGCGATGTCGCGGCTGCTGAATCCGGGCGGACGCCTTGTGCTCCACTCACGCAACTGGGAGCTCGTGCGCTCCGCCGGCTCACGGGTAGACGTCCGCGATCGACTCATCCGCCGCAACGACCGCGATGCGGTGGTCAGCTACTACTGGCAGATCGAGCAGCGCTGGGAGCAGGAACACTTCCTTGAGATCGTGGTCGCCCAGATCGAGCCGGATGGGGCAGTGCGAGCCTGCTCGGAGCGGTTGTCCATCTGGCCCTACCGGTACGAGGAACTCGTGGCGCAGTTGCGGAGTGTCGGGCTCACGGTGCAGTCCACCACCTTCGACCCAGAGAGCGATGGATACCTGGTGGTCGCCAGCCGCGACTAGGCGCGAGGCACGTCTGAGCCGGAGCTCTCTGGTCATGCGAAACCCATAGCTTCAGCACGCGCGTCCAACTACCTGATCGAACGAGGGGACTCCAAGGAATATTGGAGATTTCTTCCGTTCTTGCCTGGTGTCCAGTTGGGTGATCTTTTCGTCGGCGGCGGTGAGGCTGACCCGTAGTCCTTCTGCTTCTCCCAGCCATCCTTCACGCTCTGCTTCGGAGATGCGGTCTCGCAAGTTGTCCCGGATTTCAATCAGTCGCGGACGTTCGGTAGGGCTGGTGATGAGCACAGGGCAGCGGACGCACGCATGCTCGTGACTGCACTCGGTTCCGTAGGCTCGCCCGCACTCCCCGAGGGCGAGTTTCCTTCTTTCGAAATGGCCGAGGAATTCATCCCATTCCTCTGACGTGACTGTGCGGTACTCTTCGGCAGGCCGTACCTGGCGACGGCGAGCGATGAAAGCGCGGTGCGCCTCGATGGCTTCGGCAGGGTAAATGGCGGCGTAGCCCATCGTGCTCGTGAGGCTGTCATGTCCTGCGATAACTTGGGCGATATGGGGCGGCAGGCCGTTCATGATGGCGTCGGTGATGAAGATCCTTCGGAAGTCGTGCGGCCGAAAAATCAGCGGCATTCCGGTTTTGTCTGTGAGTCCGGATGCTTCGAGGGTTTCGTCCAAGGCCCTGCGGATGGTGCCATATGAAATGGCTCTGTGTTCGCCACTGACAGCCCACTGGAAGAGGATGGGCATCGGAGCGTTCCAGACCCTTTCATGTGCGTCGTATGTTTGGATTGATGGAATAATCCCGTCGGGTTGACGGGCGCGACTGATGACTGCGCTCAGAACGTCGGCAAGTTCTGGGTTGATGAGCAGCAGTCGCTCCTTGTCGGTCTTTGACGGCGCGATCTGGAGGAGGGGGACCGTCTCGCCGGTGGTGGGGAGCTTGTAGCGGATGATGCTGTGATGGCTGAGTTCTTGGAGCTCCTCAATCCGGATTCCTGTATGGCGCAGGATTTCGATCGTTGCCCACGCGAAGAACGCACGCTTCTCTTCACCGCGGATGTCCCGGCTGGTTCCGTTGATGTCCCGAACACGTCCTGGTTTTCCGTCGGTGCGGCTGGAGGACGCGGGGAGGAAGAAGGTTTCCCCGCGAAAGTCGACGGCGGAGCCCAAGGGAGCCGATTCAATAGTTCGGAGACGCGCAGTGGCTTCTTTGAGGAGTCGTTCAGCTGTTTGGACAATAACGGGTAATACAGGCAGACGTTCACGGGTGCGCTGGTCCGACCTGGACTTCTTCCGTTGCTCATGCTTCTTTTTTGCCAACTCTGCTTCGCTGACCGGGCATGGTGCAGCCCAGTGCCCCCATCGTTCGGGCTCGTCGAGGGCCCACTCCGCGATGTCCAGATAGAAGGCGCGCACCGAAATCTTGACGGCCGGTGCGCTCTCGCGGGGTTCGATCGTTGTTCGGATGGTGCCGTCAGGGCGACGCCGGCGTGTGGTCTTCACTGCGATGCGTACTTTCCAGGCGTCGCTCACATCCTTCGGTAGTCGAAGGGTGTCGATGCCGGGGTGGTGGTGTTCGAGATCAGCCCAGAAGAGACCGCCCAGTTCGCGAGCGAGGGTCCTGAGACTGGTGTAATCGAGGCTGGGCTGGCGTTCGGTGAGGTAATCGACCAAGAGATCACGAACGGGTCGGCAGCGCAGCTTGTATCGATCTATGAGCTCGGCTGGTCGCAGCTGTCCCGTGCGGACAGCCACGTGGTTGAGGGTGACGGGGGCATCAGGAGGGAATTGGCCCCGGTTCCGGAGCCAGGTGTAGGCGAGACGTACTGCCTTGCCGCTTGACCCCGCAAGCAGCTTCGGATGAGTCAGCAGGTCGCCTACGACAATGTCGTCGACGCCGCCGCCGTAAGCGGCGACGATTTGGGCGATGAACTTATACGCTTCTGAGCTGTTGCGGTTGGCCCGGTCGTGTCCAGAGGCGTCACTTGCCAAGCGGGCAAATCCAGTGGGGTCGCGGGAAGCAGCAATAGCGGGCCGCAGGTATCTCGATGAATTCCCGGCCAACCATTCCATGCTGGGGCGGATGACATCCGCACAAATCAAAGCCAGCAGGCCAGACCTGAGCGCAGTACGGCTGGGGCTCCTGCCGAGGGTAGACGCCCAGGCCAGGATGCCTTGCTGCCAGTTGTCGTAGGAAGCCGAGGCAGGAGCGGCGTTCCACCGTTCCTGCCAGGTCTCGCCGGAGAATGTCTCCAGCCAGCTCAGCAGCAGACGGGCTCCGACCATTTGAGAGCTCCGAACTCCTGCGTTCTCCCTTCGCAGGGGCGGCTTGTCCAGGCGGTCAAGGACGGCCTCGCGTGATTCTGTAGTCAGTGGCCACGAAGTTTCCCGGGAACGAGGCGGGAACGCTCGAAGTAGAGCGGCAGCCTCTCCTCCCCGATGAGTAGCCGACGCTGGGCGAGAAAGCACGGCAAGACGACTGGTCACGAAAAGGGCCTTCCGAAAAGGACGTTGAGAGAGTCGGGGTTGTAGGCCGGTGCTGGCGGTGCCGGCGGCGGATTCTCCCGACGCTGCTGCTGCCGGGCATGATGGGCCAGCCCGGCCGTGATGATGTCGTCTCTGGTGGGACGGTTGTAGATGTCCAAGGTCGACAGGTACTTGTGGCCCAGGATGTGCTGGACATAGACGGGCGGCATGTCCGGGTCGTCCAGCATCAGGAACGTTGCAGTGTGCCGAAGATCGTGAAGGGTCCAGTTCGCGCCCAGAAGTTCGTTGGCCCGGTTGAACATCATGCGGGCCGCGTCGTACTGCAAAGGCCGCCAGGGACGACGCAGCGTCCACCACAGCGGCCGCTTACGTCCGCGAGGGACGCCCTTCTTCCAAGCTTCCTCCTGGTAGAGGCGCAGCCAGACGAACGCGTCGCGAGTGGCAGGGAGTTCCTGGAAAGCGCGGCTGCCCTTACGAATCACACCGATGGTCTGCTCGCCGACGTAGGCGTCGCTCTGAGTGGAGGTAAGCAGTTCCTCCGCGCGGGCCCCCGTCGCGACCCAGAACGCCAGGAGAGCGCGGTCACGATGCGAGCGGAGGCCCGCGAAGACCTCGGTGTACTTCTCCTCGGGGATCTGCCGCGGGATCCGCTTGGGCACCTTGGGTCGGTAGAGGCCGGTGCGCTGGTTGCTGTAGGACTTTTCAGGGCTGTGGTGCGCATTCGCGCGGGCCGAGCGTCTGCTACGGACGAGAGGGAACGGGTTGACTAGCAGCGATCCGGTGTTGCGCTCCAAATGGAAGTCGTAGAACGACCGCAGCACCGTCTCGCAGTGCGCTCGTGTGCTTGGCGCGTACTTCTTGCCGACGGAGGGCTTTCCGGTCACCGGATTCGGCGTACCGGGTTCCGGCCTGACGGTCCGGGAAGAGGCTGGGATCTCTGCCGGGTCCTTGCCTCGATGACGCCAATGAATTCGCACCGGCTTGTCTGCAAGCCGCATCCACAGCATGAAGTCCCGGGCGTCTTCCCGAACCGCGCGGTCCCACTCGATCCCGAACGCCCAAAGGTACCGCCACCAACGCAGCAGATCCATGCCGTATGAGCGCGGAGTCAGGGGTGAGCCGTCTGCTGCAACCAAATCCTTGAGGTACACCGCAACGGCCTCGATCGGTATGCCGTGCGGGTCCACTACCTGGTACGGCTCCCAACAGTCTCCCGTCTCCAATAATTGGCCCACTTGAGGCAGGACGAAGTTCTTTAGGTCCCTTCCGGGACGTCGTTCGCCAGACACGGCGCGAAAGCTAGCAGAAAGGCGCTCTGACCTGCGAATACGCATGATTTAGTTCGGTCAACACGTCCTGCTGGCCTTCAACGGCGCGGTCATCGCGGGCCTGTTCGGGGCCGCCGACAAGCAGCTGCCGCTGCCGTGCCGCGCCGCCGGCGGAATCGCCATCGTGGCGCTGGCCGCATCCGCGGTCTTACTCCTGCTGGTCGTCCGCCCCCGCCTCGCAGGCGCAGACCGCGCCAGCTTCCCCTACTGGGCACGCCACGACGCGCAGCGGATCCGCGCGGAGATGTGCGAAGACCGCCGACCGGACCGCATCCGCGTCCTGTCCCAGATCGCCCTGCGCAAGTTCGTGGGGCTGCGGCGGGCCATCGACCTCTCGCTGGCCGCCATCGCCTTCGTCGTCTTCGCCGCCCTGGCCGCGCTGTAGGAGCCCCCATGGACGCCATAGCCCTGAACGGGTACCTGGACGAGGAAACGATGCCCGGCGACCTGCACGGCACCACCGCAAGTTTCCGGATCTCCCTGTCTCCCACCGAGGAACGCGTCGACGAAACCGTCCTGCCCTGCCGCGTAGCCGACCCGGTCCTGGCCCACGCCGTGCTGTACGAACTCAAGCGCGGCGACCAGCTCCGCGTCACCGGCTACGTCCATCTCCCCCAGACGCCGGACGACGCGATGTGGCTGGAGGTCCTCGCCATCGACGTCCTCGCCACCTCGCTGCTCCTGGACCCCGCCGACGAAGACGAGATGGCCGCGCTGACCGACGCGGGACTCGAAGACGACCAGGCGGTGCCGTTCATCGAGCGGTACGCCTCATACCTGGTCATCTACGACCCCGACGGACCCGCCCACATCTGGCACGCCACCGGCACCCTGGTCGGCGAGACAGACGACCCCGCCACCATCGGTGACCTGATCAATGCCTACGAACACCGCACGGCCGGCGGGCCCGGGGGCACCGCGTGAAGGACATCGCGTACGCCTGCGCCCTCTACCCGCTGGCCGGCTACCAGCTCACCGCGGCCACCCTGCGGGCCGCCCTCACCGCCGCGGCCGCCGACAGTCGACACCGACGTGTCACGGCGGCCGCCCTGCCCACCGCAGGCCCCGAGGCACCCGCCGCCTTTCACAGCCAAGCGACGGGAGGCAGCCAGTGACCGCCAAGCACCCGACTGGCATGACGGGCCGCACCTACCTGGAACGCGGCCACCCCGTCACGGTGACCATCGCCTACAGCGCGCGCCCCGCCCCGGAGATCACCGCACCGTGGCTCGACTTCCGCTGGCCGGGTCGGCGTCCGGCAGCCGGACCGCGCAACGTCGCCGTCCGCCGCGCCGACGGCTCCATCGTCGTCCGGCCTTTCCGCGGCCTGACCCGACCCAAGGCCTGACTGCTCACCCCCGTACGCCCGGGGCGGCCGTCGACTCCGACTCCGGCCGCCCCGGCGTCCCACCGATCACGAAGGAAAACCTGTGCCCCTGAACCCGATCATGCTGACGTCGTTCGGCTACCTCCACCTGCCGACCGATGCCGACGGACACCCCGTGCCGCCCACCGCCGACCGAATCGAGGATGTACGCGAGCGCCTGCGCGACCCGGCCGCCGCCCGCGACATCCTGGACCTGGACGGCCGCGACCCCCGCGTCCAGGCCGTCGTCCTCGCCACTCCCGGCGCCACCGAGCTGCTCGACAACCTCACCGCCTATGCCCTGCTCCCCGCCGGCCCCCGCCACATCGCGATCGGGTGCGCAGGCGGGAAGCACCGAGCATGCGCACTTGTCGAACTGCTCGCCCAGCGCCTGCTGCAGCGCGACGTCCCGGTCGCCGTCGAACACCGCCACGCCCACCTCCCGCGCGTCCTCAAGGCCAGCCGGTGAACCGGACACCGTGGAAGCGGTGCGGGCACGGGCCCGGCGCGATGCACCCCGGCGACCAGGCCGTGGTCGACGCGTTCCGTACGCTGCTCGCCGCCCGCAAGCAGCCCGGCCCATGGCAGCCCGGCGACGACGTCGCAATCGAGATCGGCGGCCACGTCGCCCGGGCCCGCACCGCCCCCAGCCATCAACCCGACACCGTCGGCCTGGTCGTCGTCGACCCGGCCGACGGCACCCCGCTCATCGGCGGCATCACCGCCGACCGCACCCGCATCCTCGGCACCTGGTCCGCGGCGTACGCGCCGCTCTCCCACACGGCCGCGGGGAAGCCAGTGCCCCACCCCACCATGGACCCCGCCGTCTTCCAGACCCTCGCCAGACCGGCCGCCAGCCCCGCCCGCCGGGAGACCTGACCGGGCAGGACCTGCTAGCCGTCTCCCACTCCACCGGCGCAATCGGCAAAATTTTGCCGGTGTCCACGACCAAGGCCCCGTCCCACCCGGCTCACGGTCGGGTGGGACGGGGCCTTTTTGCGTTCTCAGGGGAGTGCCCTGCGGTGCTACTCCCCTTCCAGATCCTTCTTGCGGCGGTGCTCCTCGATCCGCCGCTGTACCTCCTGAGCATGCTCAAGGGCCCGCTGGTTCTCCAGCACGCTGCCGTAGCCGTTCCCTATCCGATGCGTCAGGTCGGCAACGACCGGCACCACGAAGTCCTCCGGGCCCCGCATCGCGGAGTCGGCTGCTTCGGCGTAGTCGATCAAGTGGAGCACGGCCTGCAGCTCGCTGCGCCGGATCGGCAGGTCGACGATCGCATCCTCCCCGGACAGCAAGGCATCGATCACACGCCGCCGGTATGCCTGGCCCTGCAGCGACCTGAAGCGGTACTCGTAGTTGTGGCTGCTGAACTCGCCTTCCGGCGCGAATTCCTCCAGCCGCTTGAGCAGCTCGTGGAGGTCCTCCCTGGGAGTGCGGTAGAAGGGCCGCTCCGCACTGCCGGCACTGCGGGCGTCCAGTTGAGCGGAGGACACGAACGCAGCCACCCGCTCAGGCGAGGGCAGCAGGCCGGCACCCAGCCAACGCGCTCCGTCATACAGCCCACCACCGCCGCTGTTCGGGATGAGGAACAGACACCAGCCCGACGTGGCCGACCAGTGGAGCCCTACCTCCCCGTCCGGGAAAACGCGTCGCTGAAAGGCGGAGCCGAAGTCGATCCCACCTTCGACGTCATCGGTATCCGGCTGGGTGATGTCGTCGTAGTGGCCGTACGCGTGGAGGGACTTCACCGGAAGCCCCTCGTCTAAGAGCTTCGCGGCAACAGACGTCATGTAGTGGCCGATAGCGGAGTCAAGGTCGTCCTTGAGGTTCGAGTCGCGTGTCATCCGATCCCCTCTGCTGGGACACTGCGGTGATCACACTGTGCCGCCATCGCTCCCCGCAGGCAGGCGGATAGCCGGACTTTCCGGCGGACGTTTAGGCGAGACCAGGAACCGCTGCGGCTACAGCGCCCCGTGAGACGCCGCCGCGCTCCTGTCAGCCGCCATCCAAGAGTTGACCGCTGCGTGACCACCGCGGCGCTGGGGTGCTTACGGCGTAAGCACCCCGACATGCAGGAACTAACGCCAGAACGAGTGAAAGACGTGACCTGCCTGACATGTTTCAGCCGCTGGCGGCAGTATGCTGCCGCGCATGGCATCTCCGACATCGGGAGGTGAGCGGGAGAAGCTCGTATCAAAGCTGCCCGCATCCCTCCGGCAAGCCCTCAAAGTCCGGGCAGCACAGCTCAGTACCGACCTCCAGGACGCCGTCACCGACGGCATCCAAGCATGGCGCGCCCATCCGGAGCCGCTCCCCGCGGTCGACACGGCGGGAGCCGAGTCGTTCGGAACCTGGCTACCGGAAGGTCTCTACGACGCCTTCAAGCAGGACTGCGTCACCCGGGGTGTCTCCTACATCCAAGGACTTGCCCAGGCTGTGGCTCTGTGGCTTGAGCAGAACCCTGCAGACGACGAGACCGCGCCGACGCGGCGCATCATTGTCTGCAACCAGAAAGGCGGGGTTGGGAAGACCGCCGTCACCGCCGGCCTCGCCCAGGCGCTCGCGGAAGACCCCCATGAGCTGCCGGGCAAGACGAGCGATGCCGTTGCGCTCGCCCAAGCCGCAGCAAGGTTCGGGCTTCGTGTCCTCATGGTCGACTACGACCCCCAAGGGCACCTCTCCCACCAGTTGGGCCTCAAGGCCATTCCCGCCGGGGCGGAAAGCCTCATCACCCACATGCTCAACAGGGAACAGGCGCGTACGCCTCTTATCGACCTCACCGTCGCCATAGACGAAGCGCGCTTCGGTGACCGGCTGCGCATCCTGCCTGCAGCATTCGACGCCTTCCTGCTCGACTCAGGCCTCACCATGTTCCGTGGCCCCAGGCACGCGGCGCTCGAACGGGCCTTGGCCCCACTGGAAGAGCATTTCGACGCCATCGTCATCGACTCGCCGCCCAGCCTCGGACTGGCCATGGACGCCGCCATCTATTACGGCCGGCGCCGCGACGGCGAAAAGCCCGGCTCTTCCGGCCTGGTCATCCCCGTCGAAGCAGAGGACACATCCGCCCAGGCCTACGGCATGCTCATCAATCAAGTCGTATCCCTCACCGGCGACTACGACATCGAGGTCGATCAACTCGGTCTCGTGGTCAACAAGTACGACTCGCGTCGCGGCTACATCGCCACATCCTCCCTGGAGAAGTGGAAGAGCCTCGGCACACCCCCCGTCCTCGCAGTCATCGGCGACCTGAAGGAACAACGCGAAGCCGTACGGCTCCAAAGAGCGCTCCTTGCCTACGCCCCCGACTCCGACCAGGCCCACCACATGCGCGAGATCGCCCGGAGACTGACATGAGCAAAGCCGACTCTCTCGGCGGATCCGCCACCTTCGACGCAGTAGCCCAGCCCATGAGCAGCCGCGCCGCCAGCTTCGCTGCCTTCGCCGGACAGGCCAGCACACCGCCCGCAAGCCCCACCGCAGGCCACAACGAGACCCCCCGCGTTCCCGTCGACCAACTGGCGCCCAACCCTTACAACCCGCGAGCGGCCCTCGCGGCCATAGAGGAGATGGCGGACAGCCTTACCGGCAAGGGCATCATCCAGCCCCTCACCGTCGTCACCAGGGACGCATTTCTGGCGGCCCATCCCGAGCACGCCTCAGACCTCATGACGGCGGACTACGTCGTCGTCGACGGCAACCGCCGCCTCGCTGGCGCCAGGCTTGCAGGCCTTGATGACGTCCCTGTCCACGTCGACGACTCCCTCGCCGAAGATGCAGACACTCTTCTCGAGACTGCGCTCACCGCAGCCGTCCAACACGAGGACCTCGAACCCCTCGACGAAGCTCGAGCCCTGCAACGCCTGGTTGAAGTGCACGGCTCTCAGCGGGCGGTCGCCCGAGCGCTCGGCAAGTCCAGCGGCTGGGTCACCCAGAGGCTTGCTTTGCTCAACCTCACCCCCGAGCTCAAGAAGGCCGTATCCGAGAAGACGATCCCCCTGGACGTCGCCCGCACAGTCGGCCAGTTGCCAGAACAGCAGCAGCACAGCGCCGCCGAACAGGCACTGACGCAGCGCGCCGCCAAGAAGCGCGAACGAGCGAAGAAGACAGAGCAACCCGCGTCGTCCCGTACCGACGGAACTGCTCATGAGACACCTAAGGCAGCAGCGAAGCAGCCTGCGGGCGCAACGCCCGATTCAGACGACGAACTCCAGGCCTTGGCACACGAGCTGCGCAACCGTCTGACAGCGGGACAGGTAGAGAAACTGATCGAGCTGCTCAAGGCGTGAGCTCCCTTGGTGCTTACGCCGTAAGCACATACCGCCACGGGGCCCTCCCAGCCAGAGGCGTAAGGATGAGCCAAGAAGGGGGTGCTTACGACGTAAGCACCCCCTTCCGCAGGCAACCGCGTTCAGCGATGAGGGAACCGGCGCTGGCCCCTCAGCCAACTCCGTACCCTGGCGGCCGCCGAACCGCCGTGGCAGCCCGCGCGCCAATGAGCGCGCCGGGGATGAACCGAACGACGCGGCGCGCACCGCACCCGACGATGAACCGAATCGTGCGCACCGAGACGCGCCGCGATGCGCTGAACCCTGCGCACCGGTGCGCGCACCGACGATGCGGTGAATCCCTCGCCTGCGCACTGGTGCGGGCCATGGTGCTCTTGGCGCTGCGCACAGCACCGGCGATGCGCACACTCAGGGTGACGGTGCGGTGGGGCGATGCGGTGAGTGCACACCCCTTGTCGAAGTGCGCAGCGGCGGATGCGCACCCCTTGTCGAGTTGAGCATCACCCCTTGTGGAGATCGGACCTGCGTGCGTTTTCCCTGGACCACGTTCGCTACCGTCCGCTCTGTCCCTTTTCGTGTGCACGATGCGGCGTATCGAGAGGAGAACTCTCCCTCCCGCACCCGCGACCGCGCGCTGTCACCCTGCGCAACCGGCGCGGTGCGCATCGACGCGTCCGGCCCTGCGCACCGGCCGGGTCGGGAGCGCGGAGCATCGTGCGCGCCGTGCGCACCGGGGAGGGAGTGAACTGCAACGGGTGCCGCACCGCCGGCGGGGGAGTGCGCAGCATCCGCGCGATGCGCACCGCATCAGTACGCACCGCGATGCGCAGCCACGCGTGCGGGCCGGTGACATCGAGGATGACGTCACCGGCCACCGCGCCGGCACCATCAGACCGCGGACAGCCCGGCCCCGAAGGCCACGTTGCCGCGGACGTCGGCCAGGAACTGGGAGACCTGGTCGACCTCCTGCATGCACTCGATTAGGAAGCCCGCCGCGCCCCAGGCCGTCTGCGCGCCGCCACCGTCCAGGCACCAGCGCTTCAGGTACCGGCTGACCACGGCCACCAGGTCCTCGAGGACGTCCCCGGCCTCACAGTCGGCGTGCTCATCCGGCACGGCGCTGATGTAGTCGGCCAGCAGCAGCGCGCCGAACTCACCGATCAGCCGCACCAGCTCGGAGCCGTCGGCGTGGAATGCCGCCAGCGAGGCCCGCTGCTGCTCGCTGTCCTGGTACCGCCATACCAGCTCCACGTAGTCGGCGGCCCGCTGGATCTGCTCGGGGGTGAGCTCGGGCAGCTTCGATTTGGTCTCCATGGCATTACCTCACTGTTCACGGGCCCGGCGCCTGCTGCACCCGACCGGTCGCCCCACGGTGCAAGCCCCGGCCTGTGGAAAGAGATCAGCGCGGCGACGGGGCACCGCCTCATGACGTCCATCACGGACAAGCCGTCCGGACAAGGGGTGGTCAAGGGGCATAACGGACACGATCGGCGACGGTGAACAGACCGCGGACAAGGGGGTCCTCCGCACGGTGGCCACCGGCCCGAGGCGCAGCACAGCGCACGGGCCGGACCTGCCACCGATCTGGCCCCGTGGCCGGAGAAACGAGGACCGCCGTGCCCGCCGACCGCATACCCGACCCCGCCCACGAGCCGCGCGCCACCGCCGGACAGACGCCCGGCGACGACCTGGACCAGGTCCCGCCAGCCCCCTCCACGGGCCCCTCCATCGCCCCCTCCACGGCCACTTCGGCCGCCGGAGGCGTCCGTGCAGGTCAGCCCAGGCGGCGAACCTCCCGGGACATGTTCGACAACCCTTCTGTCTCGACACCCCAGGCGTGGAAGCCGACCGGACGCCGAAGGAAGGAAGTGCTGACCGCGCTCGGTATCTTCCAGCGAGCGACCGCCGATCAACTGTGGCGGATGCTGCGCCCCGGAGACCGGCACGACCGGATCACGAGGGACACCCTCAACGCCCTCAAAGGCTCGGGCCTGGTCCGGGTGGAGACGCGACTGGAGTCAGGCCACCAGTTGTGGGTGCTCACCGAGCGAGGACACAAGGAGGCCCGACTGCTGCTGCCGAAGCACATGCGGATCTCCGCGCTGCGCAAGCTCGAGTACGACGACGACGGCCGGCCGAAGGAAGCCGACGGCTACGACGAACACGCCGCCGCCGTCACCTCAACCGCCGCGGTGCTCACAGGGGCCGGGTTCGGCACCCCGCTGTCCTGGCAGACCGAGATCGCCCACAAGCTCCCCTACGGCTACACCCAGTACGCCGACCTGACGATGCGCGCCCCCGACGCGGGCGTGCCCGTGATGCTCCTCGAGGTCGACCGCGTCACCGAGCCCGTCGACGACCTGGTGGCCAAGCTCCGCCGCTACACCGAGTGGTTCGAGCTCCTGGCGCCGAAGGCCGACCCCGTCAAGGAGAAGGCGGCCCGCCGCCAGGGCGCGGCCGTGCACGACTTCCGGCTGTGGTCACGGATCTACCCGCCGACCGGCCGCGAGGGCTACCCGCCGATCGCCTTCGTGTTCACCGGGAAGACCGCCGCGCAGCGCGAGAGCCGGATGCTGCGCCTGGAAGAGGCCGGCCGCCCGTTCCTCGCAGGCGAGCCCTACCCAGGCGCCGGGATCACCGCACGCGACTTCAACCGGTCGGTGCCCGTGGTCGTCACCGAGCTGGAACGAATCACCGCCGACCCTCTGGGCGCGGGCGGCGCGGTGTGGCGCCGCCTGGGACGCCCCGACTGGCAGACCCTCACCGACGCACTCGACAACCCCGACGGCGACCGCCTGCACGAGATGGAGCGACAGGAGGCCTGGCGCCGCCAAGCAGAGCAGGAGGCAGCCGAGCGGGAAGCACGACGGCCGGTGTGCCCACGATGCGGCCAGAAGTTCACCGACGACCGCTGGAACTTCGTCCGGCAGCACCCGACACAGGACAACCGCGAGCTATGCGGGCCGTGCCTCAACGACCACATCGAACGCGCACAGGCCGAACGCCTCGCGCGCCGCCAGGCGGAAGAGGAAGCCGCCGCCCGCGCGGTCGCGGCCGCGAACCGGCCCCGCGGCGTCTTCCGCCGGCGCCGCTGAACCGACCCGTGCCAGCAACCGCCCGCCGTGGTCGGGTCCGTGGTCGCACCCCGACCACGAGCCCGACCACAGCAGGTCAGCGCGCTGCTTGCCCGCCGCCATCACCGGCTACGGACTGCTGGACGCCGTACGGCGAAAGCCTGGCCGGACGGTGATCGACCGTGGCAGGCTCTTGCTCTCCAAGCGAGGGGAGCAGCTTGATGAAGGGCTTTGCGGAGACGGAAGGCGAAGTGTGTCCCGACTGCGAGGCAGGACCCAGTCCCGAGAACGCCTGCGTTGGGGTCGGGATGCCGATCCAGATGTGGCACACGCCCGACTGCCCGCAGTACGTCATCATGCGGATCAACTGGGAGGCTGGATCCCGGCGCATCAAAGAACAGGACACGTGGGCCAAGGAAGTCTTCCAGTCCGCGCATGAACGCCTGAAGCAGGCCGCCGCCGCGATCCCGCCCGGTACAGCCGCTCAGCCATTCGTCGACGCTCTGGCCGAGTTGGTCCAGGCGCAGGCCGACACCACCGGCTTCGTCGTCCTGCACAAGTGGGTGGAGATCCTGGAGCGGCATTTCCCGCCCCAGCTCCCCGACCCCGACCACACCACCGAGTAGACCGACCACGGCGCCGACCACGCTGCCGCCAACCCCGACCATGACTCCGACCACGGCTGGTCAGCGGGTGCTACGCGGCTATGCGACGTCCGGAGCCGGGAGCTGGATCCCCCTGGTGCGCGAGACCCAGTGGATGCGCTGCCGCGACGGCAGCAGGTTGTAGTCCAGGGTGCGCAGCCCTGATCCCTCGGTCAGGTGCCACGGCGCGATCCTCCACAGGCCATCCCGGTCGGGGACCGGCTCGACTGGGCAGCCGGTCAGCACCAGGTCCCAGCGATCCGTGCTTCCGTTGTCACGGTCGTCCTCCGCCGTCACCGTGCCGAACACCTTGTGCGGGAGCTCCTGCCTGGCCTGTTTCGCCGCGAAGTTCTCTGAGAGTTCCTTGATGGTGAATTCGCGCTGCAGGTAGACGTCCCGGCTTGTCTCGCCGGGTTCCAGGAGGATGACGCCGGCGGCAGTGGGGCGCCTGTCCTCATCGGCGACGACCAGGTCGCCGTCGAACCGTGCCTGCATGCGCCGGTCGCTGAGATTCTCCAGGACCAGGACCTGCTGCAGCACGAGACGGTTGGCGCCCTCTTGCTCCGCTGGGAAGTGCCAGGTGTGCCCCTGCGGCCAGGGGTTGCACGGCATCCCCATGTTGGTCGCTGCCAGCGGGTCCCACGGCGGGGGACTGAGTCTGAGGGTGACTCCCGGCGCTTGGGAGTCGAGTCGGCTGCGGATGGCGTCGGCGGTCATGAGCTGGCTGACCTTCAGTGCTCCGCGCGTGAGGTATCCCTGCCACACGACGCCACCGAAGGCCAGGGTGGTGCCGATTGAGCCGAGGGCGACCCAGAAGGTTTCTGACATGGCGGAGATTCTGGCCCCACCCCGTACGGCCGCGCACCAGCGGCTCCCGCCGGAGATCGCCGACACCGACCACACGCTGCCGCCGACTTCGACCATGGCTGGTCGGCGGGCGTGGCCGCTGTGCGCAGCGCTACCAGTCGGGATCCTGGCGCAGGTCCAGGAAGCAGCGCAGCCGTACACCGGGCTCGCCGGGCTCCCGGGTCGTACGGTCCACAGGTGCGATCGCGCACCGCGCGGCGAGCAGCTCCTGGACCGCGAGCGCGGTCTCGTCGTCGGCGGCCGCGACCTCCACCACAGCCAGGCCCGGCTCTGCCACGTGCGCGTCAGTGATCTGCCTCATGCCTGGCACCACGCGCCGGCACCCCGCAGAAGTTCTCCGATCCCGGCGTCTTCACCCGACCGAGTAGAGCCCCGGCGCTTGACCTCATACGAGCCCGCGTTGCGCTAGGCGTTGCGCTGGATGTTGCGCGAAAGGGTTGCGCTAGGTGTTGCGGTAGGTGTTGCGCAGGCCGTCACAGAGTCCCGGAATCTGCCCAGGTCACCACCGGCGTACGGCATGGTCCGGCCGCTGACATCCCCGTTGCGGCCCCCTTCGCCCATGCCCTGGCTGGAGTTGAGGATGAGGAAGGGCGGGATGGGCGGCGCGGACGCTGCCGGGGATCGGGGCGCGCTCGCGGTGCCGCGCGTCGGCGCCGCCGCCGCGCCGGGCCGCCGACAGAGCGGCGGCCGCCGTCAGGAGTCGGGCTGCTCGTGGTGGTGCTTGAGCGCGTCACGGGCCGCAGGGACGTCGGCCGGGGCGAGTCCGCTCCAGAACGCATGGCTGACGATGAGCTTCGCGAGTTCGAGTTCCCTCGCCCGCAGCCGGGCGATCTCCGCCGCGTCCTCGGGATCCCAGCCGGGGGAGGCAGGCCGGGACGACTTCCGCCAGGCGTTCTCGTGCGTCTCCCACGCGTCCAGCGGTTCGGCCGACCACGGCACCTTCTGGTACAGCGCCTGGAGCTCAGCGCGGACCTGAGCCAGTTCGTCCTGGGCGTCGATCAAGGCCTGGGGGAAGTCGTACGAGGCTGCCACGGCCCCAAGGTACTGCTGTTCGAACCGCGCTCCGGATCGTCTGGCGGCAACATCTCTTGCGCCAACTCTTGCGCCTTCTCCTGCGACATCTCTTGCGACTTCTCTTGCGCGAGCCTTGCCGACGTCGCCGCATCGGTGCAGGTCACCCCCACCGTAGGCGCGTGGTCGGGGATCTGACATCCCCGTTGCGGCCGCTTTTGCCCACGCCTTAACTGGAGTTGAGAGAGGGAGGGCGGGATGGGCGGCGCGGACGCTGCCGGGGACCGGGGCGCGCTCGCTGGTGTTGCGCGCCGGGCGGGGCCGCCGCGCCTGGCTGCCGACGGTGCGGCGGCCGGGGTCAGGAGTCGTCGGGGGCGGAGTCGGTGATGTGGTCGAAGCCGCGGAGCAGGGGCGTGAGCTCCTGGGCGCAACCGCACAGGATGCACAGGCGTGTCGCCGGATTCTCCGCGACGTCCAGGGCGCGCCTCCAGTCGAGCAGCGGCGCGTCGTTCGGTGCCTCCTCACAGTCCAGCGCGTGCAGAATGCCCTGGGCGGTCCCGCGCCCGCCGCTCACCTTCTGCAGCACCCACCCCGAAGGCCGGCGCTCCCCGAGGACCTCGCGGACCGTCGACGGCGGTGACGACTCCAGCCGTTCGGTGACGACTCGGTCGTAGTCAACGCCTTCGACCGGCCGTACGTGCTCCGGGGCGCGCACCCACACCCGGTACTCCGCCGCTTCCACACTGCCGTCCTCGCGATCTCTGTACGACGGCATGCCCACCAGGTAGACCCAGCCCGTTTCCGTCTGCCGCCGCTTCCACAACCGCGCGACAACCTCCTGCGGCTCGGACCCGAGCAGAGGATCGACGGGCAGCACGACCCGGACCGGCACAGGCTCGGGGTCGGCATCGGAATGCGGTGTCACCGCACCACCGTAGACAGTGAGCCGGTGCCACCCGCGCGTCCCGCGGGCAGCGTCTTCCCCACAAAACTCGCAGACACAACGGCCCCACCGACGACACGAGACGCACGTCACAAAAGCCCGATGTCACGGTTTCCGCCCCTGCCCGCACTCCCTTGATGTGACGGGCGCACCGGGCGCCACAAGAGGCATCGAGGGGGACAGGTTGCCAGAGACAGCGATCGGGTTAGCGGCACTGGGCGCGATATTGAGCGCACGGCTGCTCTACCAGTGGATCCGCAGCCGGACGCAGGTCCAGCTGGCCCGCCTCACCCAGCAGGGCGCCAGCGACCGCGTCCGTGCCTTGCCGCCGGGCAGCAAGGTCACCGAGCGAAGGGCCGGCGAGGAACTGCGCATCGAGGTCGGCGCGGCCAGCGGAGACGCCCGTGACTGACTTCGAGATCCATCTGGAGACCGCACAGCTCGAACTGGAGCCCTTCGGGCGGCACACGATCAGCCACGCACCTGCTGAGTCTGCGCCAGAGCCGAGCATTCCGCTGGCCCTGCCACAGCAGCGTGGCAGCCTCGCCCGGGTGGAATTCGCCCAGTTCTACGAGCAGCACATGGCCAAGCTGGTCAGGCACCTGATGCGGCAGGGAGCCAGCAGCCACGAAGCAGCAGAAGCCGCCCAGGCCGCCTTCGCTGAGGCATTCGTGAAGTGGGAGACCATCGACTACCCCGCCGCCTGGCTTCGGAAAGTCGCTATCCGCCTCTACCTGCGCCAGCCGGTCCGCCGCGAGGACCTCACCGACGACGTCCCGGAACTGCCGGGCGGCGTCTGCCCTCTGCGCTCAGTGGAACTCAAAGAAGAAGAGACCCGCGTCTACGCCGCCCTCGCTGTCCTGCCACCCCTGCAACGCGCAGTCCTCGCCTGGCACTTGGACGGCTTCGCGACCAGTGAGATCGGCGACGCTCTCGACATGACCCACGAAGCCGTACGGCAGAACTTGAGCCGCGGCCGCGCCCGGCTCAAGACCACCCTGCTCAGCGCGAACGACGGAGGCGAGCGATGACCCACTTCGACAGCGACGCCGAACTCGATGCCCTGCTGCGGTCCGCAGATGATGCAGTGCTGACCGCCGTGGAGGACAGCCTGGACCTCGACGCAGGCCGCGCGGTCCTCTTTGCCCAGGTGACGGTCCCCGAGCGCGGAGACCGCCAGCCCCCTAGCTGGAAGATCGGCCCGGACGGCAGCGTCACGGACTTCGCCGGCATCCCCGTAGAAGCGGACCTCCAACGAGACCTCTACGCAAACGGGTCAGTACAGCACCGCACCAGCGTGAATGATGTCAACGGCCGCGTCACCAAGATCCTGGACCTGCTGGACCGGATCTCCATCGACCTCGATGTGCTGCGGCGGTGGCTGGACTGCATGTCGGAGGAGCACCGTCTGGTGCCGGGATATGTGGAGAACACCGCCACGCTGCTCGCTGCTCTGGTCGTGGGAGTCCGGGAACGCAACATGAGTGAGCAGACAGCGCTTGGCCTCGTTGGACAGGCCAAGACGGTACTGCGGACGCTCTGGGCAGATCTCCGTCGCCGCATCGAGGGCAAGTGGGACGAGGAAGACCAGCAGTCAGCCTCGAAACGGATCCTCAACCTGGACCTCGCCCTGGGGGTCGCCAAGTCCCTTGTAGTCGAGCTGTTCGCCGACGACGGAGACCAGTCGTCCCTCCGCCCTGTCCCTACACGGTGACGGTGGCCGCCGGACACCCACGGACCCCAGCGAGCCATGACATCCCGCGGGGCCCGGCTCGGGGTCGCGCTGCCCGGCTCCGCTGTACTGCGACAGGGCGGCGACGCAGAGCCGGGTTGCCTCATCAGTGCGACAACCCGACATCTGCCGCGTGGTCAACCGCGGCTGGTGATGCTTGCCACGAGTGCGTTGACGAGTTCTTGCAAGGAAGTGATCTCCTGCCGTAGGTCGTCATCGACGACGGCTGGCAAGTCTGTGGGGTCGATGGATGAAATGTTCTTGCGGGTTGCCTTGAGTGCCTTTTGGAACCGCACCCGTTGCTCGCTCGCACGCAGCTGCGGATCCGCTTCGACGACCTTGGCGACCAGCTCCTGCACTGCTTCGTAGGTGCTGGTCACTGTTTCGGTGTCAGCTGTGTCGTCGGTGACTTCCGCCAGGTGGGCTGTGACTTCGTTCCTTATCTGTTCCGGCAGCTCGATCACCTGCCCGGAAGGGGCCTGTGCCTTTCCCTCTTCAGCTGCTTGCCGGACATAGGAGAGGTGCTCTTCGCGGCGTTCCTCGGCGGTGAGGGCCTTGAGCGCGTTGCGAGCGGCCTCTGCGGTCTTGGGGTCGGCCATGATCGCCGCGCGCAGCGCCGTGGGATTCTCGGCGACTTCCAGTGCCTTGGTCGGCCGGATCCCCTCTGCTTCAGCGGCTGCACTGATGAGGGCACCCCGGTCGGAAGAGGCGCTGCGGCGGCTCGTGTAGTAGAGCGTCCAGTCGTCGGCCGGGGGAAGCTCGACGGGCTCATGTCCGGGGTACAGGTCGGTCGCACTGACCGCCACGGCGCCGGCCGTATGTGCCGCTTCCCACGCCTTGTAGTAGCGCAGGATGCGTTCAGGGGACGTGCCTGCGCGCCGGGCGAACTCGGCAGCGGAGATCTTCGGCACGTCTCCGTGCTTCGGCGCTTCCGACGTTCCCGCATTCGCTGGACGTACCTGGCAGGCCACGAAGAAGGCCAGCCACCAGCTGCCAGCCTTGTCGAGAGCTGTCCAGGCCTGGATGTCGCGGTCCCGCTGTTGCTCGGAGTAGCCGGTGATGCCGTCTTCTGCCAGGAGCCGGCGCACCTCGGCGCGCATGGCGTCCATCCTTGCTCGGATCTCAGCGACCGTTTCGTGCGGATGGCGCATCTGCAGCAGAACGTGCACGTCCTGTACCCGCTGCCCCAGACCGAACGGCGGCTTGGCCTCGATGAACTCTGCGAAGGAGGAGAACGGGGCGGAGGAGTTGATCCCTGAGGGGATCTGGCGCCACGTACCGTCGGCCACGACGGCGGCAAGCAGCTCAAGAAAGCCGCCGGGCGTTCCGCCGTCGCGCTCCGCAGCATTGCGGAGCCGGTAGACACGCTCCTGTTCCGGGGTTAGCTGCGAGTTCGACTCTATGCGTACGCTCATACGGCCCTCCTATTTCAGGGCTAGTGCGGCCTTCAGCCGCTTCTCGGCGCGATCAACGGTGTTGGCCGTCTTCGCGGTGTAGCCAGCGGCTTCGTTCACTCTGAACGTGGCCTTTTGGACGGCGTCCTGGTAGCCGGGGGACCCGGGCGCCACGCCGCAGGCGTGAAGATATCGGGTGATGGCGGTCGTGGTCCTGCTCCTGAGGTCCTCCATGATCTCCTTGTCGGTACGCGGAGGCTGGGGCACCTCGACGAAGACCTCGTTGTCTGAGTCACCTCGCGGGCCCGGCACGTCCTGCGCCCTTTTTGCCCGAATTCCGTACAGGTCCAGGAACCTCGCGAGCTTGGTCGCGTCCTCAGCCGAGTCCACCTCCACCTTGATCGACTCGATGAGCATCAGCTCGTCGGATTCGACGTCGGTGTCATTGCTCGCGGCGCGAGTGGTCGTGGCCACGGCCGATTCCACGAAGGACAGGGCGAGCTGGCGTTCCTCGGCGGTGCCAGTCGACTCCTCCGCGGCCTCGCGTTCCTTGACGCGGCGCAGACCTTCCTCCCGCTGACCGCGAAGGTGCTCGAGGAAGTCCTTCATCTTCGGATCGTCCGGGGCGATGATCAGGCACGACTGTTCCCGGGCCGGCATCCCGCTCCAGACTCGCAGCCCTCGCCCGACCAGCTGCATGAGATGCCCGGTGTCCCGGTAATGAGTGAGGATTCCGACAACGCTGATCTGCGGGCAGTCGTAGCCGATGAACGCCATCCGCACGGTCACGAGGATGTCCATCGGCAGGGAACGGAACTCCGCCAAGGCCCGGGGTGCGTCCGTGTCCGAGGAGACTGCGATCCCGACCCGCAGACCCGGGTGGCGGCTTTGAAGGTACTTCTGCACCTTCTTGGCTTCGCTCTGCCCCATGCACGAGATCAGCCCACGGTACTCGGGATTGAACTTCTGCTTGTCGCGCACCTTGGCGACGACCTGCTCTACCAACGGCTCCCAGGTCTTGGGATCACGCAAAACCTCGGCCAGGCCATCCCCGTCGTCCGACAGGTTGTACGTGAGGAGCGTGTCCCCGCTGTTTCGGTCACTGGGATCGCCCAGGGTGCGACGCGACACACGCGCCTCAGTCAGGTGCATCTCGAAGGTGCGCAGGTAGTTTTCCGCGATGCCGTCGGCGTACGTGGCCTCGGCGTGCTTAACCAGAGGCCTGAGGCCCTTCGGGTCATCAGGCCGCGGGTCCGCGTAGTCGGCCAGCACCAGCGGCGCATTGTCCGCCCGGTAGGGCGTGCCGGTCAGAAGCAGAGTGTGCAACGCGAACCCGTGGAGCCTCTGGATGAGTGTCCCGGCGCGTGTGCCGCCGCCGTCGTTGTCCCTGGAGTCTCCGCAGAACTGGGCCTCGTCAGCGATCAGCAAGAAGCGGCCCTCGTGCTTGGCAGCCCACTCCAGGAAGATCGACTCGCTGGTTGCCAGAGCACTGTAGGTAGCAACGAACCCGGTCCCCTTCCCCCCTGTAAGCGGCACCTCGTTCGTGCGGTGCCAGATCTTGCCGAACCGTGGCTGCTCGAACAGCTTGCACAGTCCTTCTGACCGCTTGTCAGGGGTCAGATGCTGCCACCCGATCTCACACTGCTGTGCCAGCGTGACGCGAGGCACGAACACCGCGATGTGGTCGATGCGGCCCTCACGAAACAGGCGAGTAGCCAGTGACAAGTACGCCAGTGTCTTCCCTGAACCTGGTGATGCAAGGACAACCGTCCGGTCACGGCCCGACTCGATACCGTCGATGACCTGGGTGACCACATCCGCCTGAAACGGCCGCGGCTTGAACGTGTCCTGAAACTGCATCTCCCGCCCCTTCTTGCTGTTACACCCTGCGCACAGGGCCTGCCCGTTCTCGACGGTTGTCGGACCACCAGCGATCCAAGGGATGCGGTGATCGGCGTTCCAGCCGACAACCAGCTCATCGCCACACAGCTCGCATCGCCCCTCGGCGAGCGAGTACAAAACCTGGCGCTGCTGACTACTGAAAAAGCGCTGCGGATCAAGCTCTACCAAGGCCCTCCCCCTCGCAGACTCGGTGGCCGCAGCGTAGACCGCGCCTCTGACAACCGTTGCCGAATCAGCTACAGCCACCACAAAGGCGGACGGCCCCCGAAAGCGCCTCAAGCCGCTCAACAGGGGCCCGAGACCGGCAACAGGAGCACGGGTCGTTACGGCCGGAGAGGGACCGCCCTCCCTCGTCCGGCGTATCGGGCTGCTCTGACTGGGGGATGCCATGTCAGACCCGGTTCCTACCGTCCGCTGCGGACAAGCTCCGTCATCGAGCGAAGGAGAAAGCGATGGTGTTCGTCGGGGTCCACGAAGAGTGGGGACGCATCGACGTCACCCAAGCCGACCTCGGCTGCGGCCAGGACCGGGAGAGCATCTACAAGACCAAGCGGCCCGCACCGCTGACCTGCTACGAGTGCGACTGGCGCCTCCACCTGGTCCACAAGACCCACGGCGCGTACGACCTTTGGTTTCTGCGGCACGCCAACAAAGCACCCCACTGCGAAGCCAGGGCCGCCGGCGAGGGCATGGCCCACCACCTGCTCAAGCTCGACCTCGCCCACCACGCCCGCGCCGCGGGCTGGAGCACCGAGTACGAGGTCGCCGCCCCAGACGGCTCCTGGCGAGCGGACGTGATGGCCACCTCCCCCGACGGCAGCCGCCGCGTGGCCCTGGAGGCACAGATGGCCTCCATCTCGGTCACCGACATCGAGGCCCGTACCGACAGGTACCGCGAGGCCGGTGTCGAGGTGTGCTGGTTCACCGACCGCAAAACCATCCCATGGCTGGACAACGTGCCTTGCGTCCAGATCGCCCGGCCCGACGACGACGGCGGTCCGGTCCAGGTCACCGCAGGGGCCGCCTGCTTCGAGCCCAAGTGGTGCGAAGACCGGGCGGTCTGCGACTGGTGTGACTGCGAGGATTGCGGCGCGGGCGTCGACGGACCCCTGCCGTGCGACGGCCACGGCACGTGGCAGCCGGCCACACCCTTCCCGCTGGAACGCTTCGTCGCCGCCATCTGTACGAACGCCACCCGCCCGCACCGCCTGCGCATGGGCTGGGACACCAAGGGCACATGGCGGTGGATCACCCGGCAGTACTTCGACATGGAAGAGGAGCAGCTCCAGGCGCACATCCGCAAGTACCAGATCGTTGAACGCCTGCTGGCCGTCCAGCAGCGACAACAGCAGGCACGGCAGGCCGCCGAACAGGAGCACCTGGCGGCGATCGAGGCCCTGCTCCAGCGTCAGAAGGCGCTGACCAAGCCGGTGGTGGAGTTCGTGTACCACGAGGCCGGCACCTACCCCAGCGTCGCCCGCCACGGCAGCCCCGAGTTCGCCATGGGAGTGCCCGTGTACGTGCGCGGGAAGCCCTACGCGGTCATCTGCCCCGTGGCCAGCCGACTGCCCGCGCTGCGCAGCCGCCTGGCCTCCCTGGTCTTCTTCGCTGCCTCCGAGCGCGAGCGCACCCGCCTCGTGGCCCAGTCCGCCCCCGGCCAACGCGTCGAGGTCCTCACCGCAGAGCTCACTCCGACGTCCCCGCCGGCGTTTCCTCCGCAGCGGGAGAAAGGTGACCTCACCGTCCGGCAGGCCGTGAACCGGATGCTCGGCCTGGACAGGATGTGAGGGCACCTCGACTCCACTGGCCCGATCTGAACAGGCCCTTGTCTCTCAGTACATGGTCAGCTGCTCGTGCTCGGGCAGGTCAAGGTCCGTCACCCGGCCCTCGGGCATCACCGCGGCCAGCTCCCGGGCCTCCTGGGAACTTCGAGCCAAGGCGTGAAGGCGCGCCACTTGGGGTGAGGAGGCGACCAGGCTGGGGCAGGGCTGTACGACTCCGTACAGGATTCGTCGTCTCCCCTGCGAGTACACCGGCACCCCGTAGGCGTACTCCGGTGACATCACCGGCTTCTCCGGGATCTCCACCCGCAGGTTCGAGTCGCGCCACGCATGCTCGGCGACGGCGGCGAACAGTTCGCTCTTCTGCTGTGGTGACAGCCGGGCCCACCACGCCCTCGCCGTTTCCAGCGCCTGCCGCTCCCTCTCCTCCCGCTCGGCCTGCTCCTGGGCGATGCGGGCCTCTTCCTCCGCCTTCTCCTTCGCCCGGAGTGCCTCCCTCTCCGCCCACTGCTGACGGACCTTCTCCCAGTAGACGCGGGACTCTTCCTCCTGCCGCTTGCGCAGACGCTCGGCCTCCTCTGCCCTTCGGGCCTGCTCCTGCTCCTCCTGCGCCCGCCGACGACGTTCGGCTTCCTCCTCCCGCTCCTTCTGCCGGGCCTCCCGCTCGGCCTTCGCGGCCTCCTGCCGCTGCCGCATGGCCTCGTGCTTGTCCTGGTCACCGACCGACTGCAGCGACGTCCACCACTGGCTCCGCCGAAACCGCCACTCCTTGCCGTCGATGACCCGGTAGACCCGCCGGTATCGCGGCAGGCTCGGAGCGGGGACAAGCTGGCCGTGCAGCGCCCAGCGCACGAACTCCGACAGCGGCGCCTCGCGGAACACCCAGCGGCCGGCGCTGAAGTCGAATCCGGCGAGGCCGTCGTCCACGATCCAGGGTTGCTCCCGTTCTCCCGGAGGACGAACCCGGACTGCCGGCACCGTACTGATCCACTGTGGCGATCGTTCATGCGGGGACACCCAGCACACCCGGATGCCTTCGCCGACGTAGCGTTCAGTGCGGGCAGCGATGTCTTCCAAGGTGATCGGCGACAGCTGCGCCTCCCAGGCCATGCGATGGGTGCCGTCCACGGACGACGCCATGACATCCGCGCGCCAGGAGCCGTCCTCGGCCGGCACCTCCAACGTGGCGTACCATCCGGCCGCCCGGATCGCGGCCGCCATCTCCAGCTTGAGCATGTGGTGTTCCCACGACTCGTTCGACAACTCACATGACGGCGGCCGCCCTGGGTCGTGACAGAAGAACCGCACGCCGTACCGGGAGACCTTGGGGTGCAGACTCCAAGAGCATTCCGGGCAGGCCAGCGGGACCCGTGGACGGACCTTATGGACCCGGCTCCAGTCCAGGCCGCCTCCGAGGTCGGACAGCGTGGCGTCGAGACGGCCCAGCTGGGGGTGCAGCGCGGTGAAAGGCATGAATCGCATCTCCTTGCGATCCGGCGTAATTCGCGGCGTATCTGACAGGACAGCAGATAGCAGGCACCACTGACAGGGCACCTACGGTTGCCTGGTGCCGATCTGGTCGGCGGCGTCAATGTCGCCTGACGAACGTGGCCCAGGACGACGGGCGAGGCTGCGCAGCACCGGATCGGCGGCGGCAGACGGGGCCGATGGGTGGCCGATGAACGCCTTGTTCACCGCGAACCCCGGGCGAAAAGATCAGATGCCAGTGATCTACAACCAAGGGGGAGAACACGGTGAGCAACGCGCTGCTGTCACCGGCGGGATGGCTCGTGCTGGGGCTGCCCTGGCCGACCGAGACCCGCGACGGCTGGGGAGAGTGTGCGGTCGCCATCGCGCCGACGATGATCCCCCGCTCTCTCGTCAGCAAGGGCGCCGGCATCGCGCTCGACCTCGCCACCGGCCTGGCCCGCGACCCGAACGACGGTCCAGGCAAGGCCGTGTTCTTCTCCGACGTCACCCTGTGGCTCGACAAACAGGGCAAGACCTGGCCCGATCTCGGCATCGACTACGAGGCCGTCATCGACGAACTCCTGAACGCACAGGTCCCACAGCTCTACCTCACGCTCACCCAGAAGGCCCACGCCATCCTGTGTGACGCCAGCCGCGAAGGCCTGCGCCTGCACTACCCGAACGGCGACGTCGAACACGTCACCCCGCAGCTGCGCCAGGACGTCCACGACGGCATCGCCCAGAGCCTCACCCGCGACTGGCCGTCCTACATCCAGGGCCTCATCGACAGCGGCGCCCTGCAGACCCGGTGAACCTGATCCATGCGGGCCGCCCCATCCTGGCCTTCCAAAGTGATGATCCCCGGCTTCGGTGGCCTGCCTGCGGTTTCCCGGGCGAGCGCGGCGCCTGCTTCGGTGTGCCGTGGGAGTCGTACGACCGGTGCTTGGCCCACCTGGAGCTGGAGGAGCGGCGCCAGGCGCTTGGGGCGTTATCGCCCGGCGCCGCGGTGGACTGCCGCGGCGTGCCCTTCACCCCTGAACTTCTGGAAGAGCTCAAAGCGGCGGTCGGCAACACCTTCGGCGAGGCAGACTTCGGCCGCGCCCGCTTCCTGGAACGGGCCGACTTCACGGGCGTCACGTTCAACGGCGAGGCATTCTTCTGGTGTGTCCAGTTCTCGGACGACGCCCTGTTCTACGAGGTCACCTTCAACAGTGAGGCTGTCTTCGAGGAAGCCGTTTTCGAGCAGGACGGCGCGTTCGAGCACGCGGACTTCCTGAGCTCCGCCTGGTTTCAGGACACCCTCTTCGCCGGGGACGCTGACTTCGAGCACGCCAGGTTCGCCAGCGGGGCCCTGTTCTCCCGTGCCCAGATGTTCGGCGGAGCGCTCTTCAACGGAGTGACGTTCACTGACGGGATCGTCTTCGTCTCGGTACACGTCGAAGAGGCAGCATGGTTCACCGAGGCGACGTTCGGCCGTGACGCCGTCTTCGCCGGGGCCCGCTTCAAAGACAGCGCCCACCTTCCCGACACGACGTTCACCGGGCCTCTGGTGGGCCCCATCGTTTGCGGCGGCGTGCTGGACCTGAGCCGGGCCGTCCTGACCTGCCCGATCCGCATACGGATCGCCGCAGCGCAAGTTCTCCTGGAGGCGGCGCAGATCAACACGGCGCTCACCCTCGACGTCCGCTACGCCGACATCAATCTGCTGGACGCCGTGCTCTCCCAGCCCGTCGCCATCAACTTCCACCCACGGCCGTTCCCCTTCAACGACGCCCTGGTCCCCGAAGACCCGCTGACCGGACAAGACCCTCAGCCGTCGATCGCCATGCTGGCGGGCGTGGACGTCGCCTTCCTGGCGGTGTCCGGAGTGGACCTGTCCGCCTGCCTGTTCACCGGCGCCCATCACCTCGACCAGCTGCGCTTCGAAGGTCACGTTCCGTTCGACGAACCGCCGGCCCCCTGGACCCGTCGCCGGACCATTGCTGAGGAACACCACTGGCGCGCCCTGCCCCTCCCCGGCCGCCGCCCCGCACATACCCGGGGCTGGCAGCCCGGCCCCGACCACCCTGACCCGGCCACGACCCCGGGGCCCAAGGAATTGGCTGCCACCTACCGGCAGCTGCGCAAGGCCCTGGAGGACGGCAAGAACGAGCCCGGCGCCGCGGACTTCTACTACGGCGAGATGGAGATGCGCCGCCTGGACCACGACACTCCCTTCGGCGAACGCATCCTGCTGAACGCCTACTGGCTCGTCTCCGGCTACGGCCTGCGCGCCTCCCGAGCCCTGGCCGCGCTCGGGGTTGCGATGGCCCTGACCGTGCTGCTGATGATGCTGTGGGGCCTGCCCAACCCGAAGCCGCAACAGACCGCGAGCGGCACCATGCCCGTCCCCGGCAGCCGGATCCATCTGGTGATCGACAAGAGCGACCCCACCCTGTCTGGACCGCTCAGTCAGCGCTGGACCGCTGACCGCGCGAAGAAGGCGGGGCGCGTCGTGCTGAACTCCGTCGTCTTCCGCTCCAGCGACCAGGACCTCACCACCGCCGGCACCTGGATCGAGATGTTCAGCCGCTTCAGCGAACCAGTCCTTCTCGGACTTGCCGCGCTGGCGGCTCGCGGCCGGATCAAACGCTGACGACCTGGGACAGGAAAGCTGATCGCATTAGTGCCGATGTCGCCCGGAATCGATTGTCAGACCCTGATGGCAGAGTGGAAGGCGTGACAACCATCTCCATCCACTTGCTGGGTGACACCCGAGAGTTCCAGGCCGAAGAGCTGCCGCCGGTGACGTCTGCACATACTGGGCGCCAGCTGCGCCGCGTTGCCCTGGAGTTCCGCGTGCCCAGCAATCGGCAAGACGAACTGGACGCTGAACTGAAGGCGGCCACGGGGAAGGAAGGCCATCCCCTGCGTGGAACCGATGTGAACTGGTCGGTCTCCGACAGCCGCTACTCCTACACCGTCGGGGCGCAGCCGGAGGTGTCCACCTACAACCTCGAGCTCCAGGAGGCTGAGGACCTCCGTGCTTCCGCAGTGGAGTTCGAGGGACTTGCTCTTGTCCCAAGCGCCTACCGGGAGTGGATCGACGACGAAGGCGAACACCTGGTCCTGACCTTCGTCACGGAGACCGCTGGAGAGGAGGACCAGCGGCTGGAAGAACTGGTGGTGGAGCGCAGCGAAGCGTACTTCGATGTCATTCGCCGGGGAGTCAGCGATACCCCTGTCCGCATGCGTTTCGGCCGCTGCCTGTGGCAGGAGACCGAGTCCGGGGCCAAGCGCCACAACCTGTCGCTGGTCGCGGACGAAGGCCAAGAAGCGAGCAACTCCCACCCGTTCGCTCTCCTCAACGAGCCTCAGCTCACCCGCACGACCGAGGCGGCGGCGGCAAACACCCGGGCTCTGGCCGTGCTCCTGGACGAACTCCAGGCTCAGGGTGTGCTGTCCGAAGAAGCCGCTGACAAGGTCAGGGCCGCAGCCGTTCCACACCGGATCACCGCCAAGGAAAGCCGGGAGTTCAGCCGCACCTACGACCTCGATCAGTACTGGGGCTGAGGCGGACACCCGAAGCGGCCGGTCACAGAAGTACGGGGACCGGCCGCTTCATAGCGAGGGCCATCACAACGGCTGTGTCCTCATGCCCAGTCGAGTCCGAGCTCCGCCAGCTGTGCGAGCTTGTCCGCAGTGAGCTTCGTACGCCTCGACTTCGTGTTCGAAATCCACACACCCAGCTTCACCCGAACCGGCTCGTCACCGTCGCCGTCTTCCGCGCCGTCCGCCAGGACCTCGACATGGGCCCTGGGGACCGTCACGGAGCCCGTACGCGCCTTGTACTGCCGCAGGGCCGCCAGACCCCGCTCAAATGCCGCTGAAGCGCCTCCAGCGGCCTTCTGCTGCGTCTTCCCGCTCTCACCCTCCTTCGGTACGGGGAGGGGCTGGACACCGAGCTGAGCGAGGCGCTCGCGCTGTGCGGGCATCAGGCCCTGCCACACGATGGGCTGGCGCTGCCGCTCCAGCCACCGGCCGACGTCGTGCCCGTGCAGGGTGACGCCGGGCGTCAGGTCCGCCAGCTGCGCCCCGCCGGCCAGGCACTCGCGCACCCCGGCATAGTGGCGCTGCCAGTCGAGCGGCCAGGCCGGGTTCCAGTCCGGGTCGATCGCCGCCAGGGCTTCCACCCGCTCTGGGTGGCCGGCCAGCGCGCCGGGACGCCGCTGATTGGACAGCCACTGCCCCACCGGCCGGTCCAGCGCCGTAGCCGAGCGCGGCGCGGCGAGCGTGCCGTGGTCGGCGAAGTACGCCCGCGCGGCCGCCAGGTTCTCAGCGAAGGCGGCGTCGGCGACGTCCCAGACCATGCCCAGCGCCTCCAGCCGCGCCACGCGGGCACCGTCCAACGCCCCGGCTGCATAGGCCTTCCGCTGCTCGCTGATCCAGTGCCCCAGCGGGTACGCCTTGCCCGCCGGACCCTCCTTGTGATCGAACGGCACGAGCAGACCGCCCTCGCGCTGACGGAACTTCTTCGCCGCGACGTACCCCCGAGCCCAGTCCTGCCGCTCCGTGTCGATCACGTTGAAGGACACCCACTCCGCGACCATCACCGGATCACGCGGGGCCGCGAACCGCAGCAACAGCCGGTTTTCTTCCTCACCTTCAGCGGGCGCCGCACCGATATTCATGGACGGGTTGACGCTGCGCGTCTGGTTCGCCTGAGGAATGGCGAGCAATTCCACGGCCTCTTCATCGTGAGCCCGAAGAGCTTGAAGCACATTCACCAACGGCTTATACGACCCGGAGGTGAACATGTCTTCCGGCTCTTCACCGGCCGCTAGGAATACCGGCACTACCAGAGAGGCGACCTTGCCCTGGTTCGGCTTCTGCCGCAGTGCACGGCCGATGGCCTGGACGATGTCGTGCGGCGCGCCCTTGGGGTCCAGCAGGGCCACCGAGTCCACCGCTCTGATGTCTACGCCCTCGCCCAGGACCTTGCAGTTACTCAGGACCGCGCGCCCGGCCCGCGTGGCGAACTCGCCCAGCACTGTCCGCCGGCGGTCCGCGTTGTGCTCGCCCTGCAGCCAGCTGGCCCAGATCTTCGCCGGGTACTTCTCCGGGTCCGCTGCATGCAGCTGCTTCGCCACCCGCTCCAGGCCCTCCGCGTAAGCCTGCGCCTCTATGGTCCGGTGGTGGAAGGTGATCATCGTCTGAAGACCGTGGTCAGCCATCGTGCGCAGCATCGCCGCCTGAAGCGCCCCGAGCCGCTGCCCGCGCAGTTCCTCCTCGGTCCGCTCCTCACTGCGCAGCCGGTCCGGGGTGACGACCGGGTCCTGGAGCTCCACCACGATGATCTGATACCGCGCCAGCAGGCCCCGCTGGACGGCCTGTGCCAGCGTGAGCTTGTAGACGACCGGCCCGAAGATGGACTCATCGTCCATCGAAGCCGCCATCTCCTCCTTCAGCCGCTCCCGCACACCCTCGCGCTGCTCCCACGTCGGCGGCCGCTCTTCCCAGATCCGCGGCGTGGCCGTCAGGTACAACCGGCGCGTGGCAGGGATGACGCCCTGGTCGTGGATGTCCGCCCACGCCTTCCCCAGGGATCCACTTGTCCGGTGGGCCTCATCGATGCACGCGAGGTCTACCGGCGCCAAGCGCTGGCCGTACGTGCCCTCGAAGGCCTCCGCGAGCACCCCGAGACTGGCGTACGTCGCGTAGATGGTCACCGGCCCCTGACCGTGCCACAGCGCCAGCTGCGGCGGGCTGGTCGTGCACCGCACGTCCATCGAGAACAGCTCCGTGTCGTCCTGGAGCGAGCACACCGCCACCGACGGCCCGGTGTGGCCGGCCTCCTGCCACGCCCGCACCGTCTGGGTGAGCAGATCCAGCGTCGGGACCAGGACCAGGATCCTGCCGTTGGGCACAATCCGCCGTGCGGCAGAGGCCGCGATAATCGTCTTTCCCGTGCCACAAGCGGCGTGCACCTGAGCACGCAATCCGTTCCACGGAACCTTCTTCCCGGGCGGGATATCGAGCCCGCGAATGATGGCTTCAACCGCTTCGACCTGGTGGTCACGCAGTTTTACCGGCATTCCCCGTTCTCCTTTTCTCGGAATGTGAGGGGTTTTCATGGGGGTGGTTCTGCCCGGGGGTTGGTGGTCCGGGTGGTGGTGGGGTGTGGTTACTGACGATACACAGTGCATCATTGTGATGTATCCCTCTTGCGGGTAGTTCCTTCGTTGGGGTGGTGGGTGTGTTGGAGTCTCTTGTGTGGGTGGGTTGTTGGTGTATGCTGGTGGGTGTTCCGGAGGTCATCTGGGGTGTCGGTCGGTGGGTTGGGGGTTCGGGTGGAGCGCAGCGGAGCCCGGTTCTCTGCGGTGGGGCCGGCCTCGGTCGGGTGGGTGGTTGACGGGGGCTCAACTTCCGGGGGTGGTTTGGAATCCCTGTCCCTACACAGGCGCGCGGGTGATGCACCTCCCCCTCGCAGCCAGCCGATTGGATTCCCGCTTGCGGGAATCCTGAAAAACGCGCTTGCGCGTTTTCTCTTCGGTTTTGAATTCCGCTCACGGAATTCAAATTCCCGCGCTTGCGCGG
>NZ_VAWE01000004.1 GCF_005795905.1 Streptomyces marianii | reverse complement strand
GTTTCACGCCGTCGAGGGCTCCGCTTCGCGGAGCCGAGCCGCCGTTTCACGGCGGCGGTGGGGCTGAGCGGCCCGCTTCGCGGGCTCTGACCTGGGGTTTTGCCGCTTCGCGGCTAGGCTGGCTAGGAGGGGGAGGGTCGGCCTCGTCGGTTCCGTTTCCCTCGAACTGAGTTCCCATTTCCTGCATATCTCCCGTTCCCTTTTCTTTTGTGGTTCCCAACGTAGGGGCAATGCAATTCTTTGTCAAGTTCGGTGGTCGCCACTTTATCGGGTGTCTTTTCTGAGTAATTTTCGGGCTTTATAAGAATACCTCGGCCCGCTTTTTCCAAACGGCCGTAGGCCGTTTTCCTTTGCCCCGCAGGGGCGGGCCCCGGCGCGAAGCGCCTTAGAGGGGCCCACCGCGATAGCGGCGGCCCGATAGGGCCGGGTCTTTCCCGCCCCGTGGCCGAAGGCCACTTAGGGGGGCGGGTTTCCTTTCGGGCCCGCGAAGCGGGACCAGGCCGCCCGTGGCCGGAGGCCACATAGAGGCGGCCCAGCCCGTAGGGCTGTCGATTGCCCGCGCATTTTGGGCATGGAAAAAGGGTGGCGATTCACCCGCCACCCTTTTTCTGTTGCCTAGTCGTTACCTAGGCCGTTCCGTTCAGTCCGTCGCCTCGTTCTCCTCGGCCTGCTCCTCGTCGACTTCCGCCTCGAAGTGCATTCGCCCCGCGTCGATGATGAGTTCGGGGGCGAACCCGTTCAGCCGGGCGAGATGGAACATGTCGGCGAGGAGGTCACCGCCCAACTCCCTGAGAACATCGCCGTCCACGTCGAGGGAACCGTCGAGGTAGTTTTGCCCCGTCGTCTCCCCGAACGCTTCCAGGGCGGTAACCGCCCAGTGGGCGCGGGTCCTGTTTGCCTCGGCGGCGCCGTCCGCGTAAAGGTCCGTCACTTCCTTTTCCCTCTCTCTCACTTCTCGTACGCGGTGATTGCGGCGCGGACCTTTTCCGCGTCGAGGCATTCGGGGTGCCGGAAGGTCGAGGGCGGGTTTCCGTTGCGCCCTCGCAAGTGGGACCAGTAGCGGGGGCCCTCCCACCCGCAGAGCTGGCACCGCAGGAACCACGGGTTATCGGCGCCGGGGTAGCCGCCGAGGGGGGTCCAAAGGAATTCCGTCAGTCCAGCCATGGCCTTGTGCGCGCCCTCGATGTTCCGGGGCGTGGCGGGCATTCGCGGGTGAAGGAGCGGCACGGGGCCGACGAATGCGCGGGTCTCGGCGCTGCTGTCGGTGTGCTGCTGCGGGGTGATTCGGCCCGCGTCGAATTCCTGGGCGAGGAATTGAGCGGCGGCTACGCTGCCGGTGCTTCCCGCGCCGACTCGGATTTCGTCCGTCTTTCCGGCGGGAATGGCGAACCATGCGCCGTGCCACCGGTAAATGCGTCCGATGGTCTGGCCGTCGACGAGGACGGGGTAACGGCATTCCTGGTCTGCGGAACCGAGGACGTAGCTCGGAATTTCCATGGTGCTCATTAGCTCCACCCCCACCACGAACGGATTTCGTCGGCACTCTCGCTGTACTGCTCTGCGGCCATTTCCTCGAACGTGGCGCAGGGGTTTTCGAGACGCGTCATTGCAGCGTTCACGACGAGGTTGATCGCGTCCTCTTCCGGCTCGCCGAGGCTGATTTCTCCGAGGATCATGTCGGCGCCCTCGTTCATGGCGACGCTGACCTTTTCCCGGGTGTAGCCGATCTCGGGCTTCTGGATTCCGATACGGCGCGCTTCGGCGTAGTCGCCGAGGAACTCCCGAATGCTCCTGATGGCGGAGCGTCGGGCGTATTCGGCGTTGGGGCACTCGTCGGCGGTGAGGTATTCCTCTACGGCCTGCATGAGGCATTCAAGGGAGTGCCCGGGGTCGGTGACGATGCACAGCGTGCCGTCGTCGTCGACTCCCCAGACGTCGGAGCCGTCGAGGTCGATGTCGCGACGGTCGAGGAGGTCACCGCATTCGGGGCAACCAAACAGGCCGTCGGGCCGAATGCGGTAGGCCGAGAGGCCGCCGCACTGCGGGCAGGAAATTGGGGTCACGGAAGTAAGCGCCTTTCGTGTGTGCTTCCGGGGCGTGACCCAGGAGGCCGCACGGCGCGGCGCGTACTTTTCGGCCCGGTGCGCGCCGAAGGCGCAGGGCCGAAAACCCTTTTGCCGGTGCGCGCCGAAGGCGCAGGCAAAAGGGCGGTCCCGCGAAGCGGGACCGAATCGCCGGTGAACGCGCCGAAGGCGCCCGGCGATTCGCCCGGGGGGCCCGCCAGGGCCCGCAGGGCGGTGCGCGGCGTGCCGTGTGGCACCCTGGGCCACGCCCCGGAAATAAGGGCCCGTGAGGGCCTTTCAGGGCTGCGCTGCGCCTTGCTGCGCCCTGGTGCGCCCCGGCCCGGAAAGCACGAGATCCCCCTCCCGATGGGTCGGGAGGGGGATCTCGTGTGTGCGCTTGTGGCGGTGCCCTGCTACGCCGCTGCGCCCCCGAGGAGGCTGAACATCGCGCTTACGCGGCGTGCGTTGTCGGGATGGTCCCCGAGGAGGGCGAGCACCGGCTCGGCCGTCTCGCGGGCGTACTCGGGATCGTCCAGAGCGAGCCTGATCCATACGGCGTGCGCGTTGCGGATCAGTTGCCCGGTGTCCTCCTCGGGGGCCTGGGCTTCCCGGCGGTGCTGCGCCGTCTGGAACAGGAGCTCCGTCGTCTCGGCCCACTCCTCGGACTCCTCGACCTGTCGCAGCGTCAGCCATGCCCGGGTGGTCATGACGTTGACGGTGGGGGGTGCGAGGGGCCCGTACGTGCCCGTGAGGGCGGCTTCGAGCTTGACGGCCGCGACGGTGGCCTCGGCGAGCCTGCCGGCCTTTTCGTTGGCGACGAGCTCGGCCAGGAGCGGGCCGTACTCGGGGGGTAGCGGGGCGGTCCACGGTGAGGCGGGCGTGTGCGGGTCGGCGGCGGCCGGGACGGGCGCGGCGTACTGCTGGCCGGCGGCGGCCTGTGTGCCCGCCACCATCCACGCCGGGGCCTCCTCCCGCGGAATGGCGACGGTGAACTCACCCGCGGGCGGGGTGCTTGGGGGCGCTGGGGGCGCCTGTACGGGCGCGGGGGCCGGTGGGCGTGCCGGTGTGGGGTGCGGGTGGTCGAGCGTCGTCACGGTGCCGTCTACGGCCACGATCAGGGGCCATGCGGCCCCGTCGGATTCCTTGGCGATGACGCGGACGGGGCGGCCATGAAAGGCGGCCTTGATCCGGACCTCGGCGAGCGCGGCGACGCGGGCCGCGTTGGGGGCGAGGCCGGGCGCGGTGACTTCCTCCCCGTCGACTGCGGCGGCGCCGGTCGAGCTCACCGTGATGGTGTAGACGGGAGTTGCGGGAACCTGGTCAGGGTCAGTGATTGTCATTGCGGTCTACCTATCCACCCTTGGGGAAGTACGGCGGTGCCCATCCGACATAGGTAGCCCCCCATTTGCTTTCAATGTCGGTTGCCGGTACGACGTCAATGTAACCAGGGCGGAGAATGTCATTGCTCGCGATTTTCCCGTCTCCGAGATACACGGCAACGTGGCCCGCTCGGCCTCCCGTTTCCCAATACATCAGGGCACCCGGCGGGGGATTCCTGTCCTTGTCGTGTTTCATGCTGGCTGGCATCTCGCGGTAGTGGTCGATGGCGTACGGCACTCCGGAGAAACTCCAGCCGTACGCACGGGCAACGAACGCGAGGCAGGCGCGATACCAGTCCCGGCCGCCGGTCTGGGCCTCGCTCTCGGCCCATGCGATGGCGGCCTCGGTGCTGCGGGGGTTCTTGACGGACGAGGGCCACGGCGCATCACCGTCGTGGAAGGCCGCACCGGGCTTGCCGGGCTTGCCGGTGCCGTTGTTGTCGTCCTCGGGGTAGCACTCGATAGCGGAGTCGTCCCCGTCGCCGCCATCGGTGGCGGTGTCGTCGCCCTGGTCCTGGTCCTCGTTGGCGCCGGCATCCTTGGCGGGGCGGTCGAGGTCGAGGCCCGCCTCCTTGGCGATCTCGCGGGCGGCGTCCTCCTCGCCGTCGTAGAGCTCCGGGTGTGCGGACTTCTGTACGGCTTGGGCGGCCTCGCCGAGGCCCATCTTTTCCCAGCCCTTGATGTCGGTCAGGCCGGGCGGGTCTCCGTCCTTGGCACCCATGAAAAACATGGTCGCGGCGTACTTCGGTTTCATGATGTCGCCGCGGCTTCCCCACCCCTGCGACTCTCGCTGTTGGAACAGGCCGACCGAGTCGGCGTGGCCGTTGGGCAGGTTGAGGAGGGTGGACTCCTGTAGGGCGGTCATCAGGCCGACGAGCGTTGCCCGGCCCGAGAGTCCGTTGTTCTGGGCGACGCCGTCAATGATCTTGGCGTTGGCTATCTGGTAGTTCCGCTGGTTGGCGTCGGGCTGCTGGGCGGTGGGCTCGTCGCCGTCAACGTCAACGTCGCCGTAGTCGACGCTGGGCGTTCCGGGGTCGCCGCATGAGTCGGCGTATGCCTTGCCGCCGATGCCGGCGCCGAAGAGGCCGACGATGAACAGGAAGACGACGAACACCACGGACGCTATGGCGGCGGCCTTGACCTTGACGCCCGTGCCGACGAAACGGCCCGCGAGACGGGCGGCGTCGCGTGCCTCCACTACAGCCCCAGAATCCGGGAGACGCGCCACCCGGTGCCGTCGCCGTTGGTCAACTCGACCTGTAGAACCGTGGTTTCGCTGTAGTCCTCGTATCCCTCGACGTCGATCTTTGCCGTGGTCTTCCGCCATACCCGGATGGGGGTGTCAACGGGCAGATCGGTGCCGGCGGGTTCGACCTTGACCGTGCGCACGGTGGCGATGCCGCCGCGGCTGACGAGCTTGTTCCATGCCTGGTCGGCTTGGGCGGCGAGGTTCTCGACGAGGGCGGGCCTCATGTAGGGCTCGGCCCGGAGGACGCTCGCCGTGTGGTCGCCGTCCTTGGGCGGGTTGCGCGTGAGGTAGAGCCGTACGAACTCCTCGGCGACGTGGTCCGGGTCGTCGAGGTCGACGGCCGCGGACGCGGACGAACTCGGCGGCGCCGAGGGTGCACTCGTCCCGGCCGCCGTGGGCTTGTCGTCCTGGGCGCCGGGGGTGGGGCTCGCCGTGGCCGTGACGCTGCCGCCCTTGTCGTCCCCGCCGAGGAGACTCGGCCACACGTACCGGGCCCCGAGGCCGAGGCCCAGGATCACCACAACGATGATCAGGGCCCCGGCCGGGCGGATCGGGTCGCGGCGGCGTTCCTCGCGGACCCATTCCTTTGTCCGCCGGCGGACGGCCTCGCGGTGCTCGCGCTTGGCTTCTCGACGTCCTCGGCGCCCCTTGGTCTTCCGGACCTCCTCCGGGTACTCGAACGAGTCGAGGATCTCGCGCCACTCGTCGGGCGTCCGTTCGTTCTTCCCCATGGCCTACCCCCTGTTGTTCCTGGGCGCCGGGGCCGCGTTGCGGCGTGCCGGCGCAGTTGCCCGGGGCGGCGGCTGTGTGCTGCCCGCCGGGCGCGGCGGCGGCCCGTTGGGCGTGCTACGGATGACCGTCGCCTGAATGATCTTGGGCTCGGACCGGCCCGGTGTGGACGGCGGCGGCGCCTGCCGGAAGGCGTAGTTCGGCGTCCCGCCGTTCTCCGGGCGCATGACCGGTGTCGGCCCCGTCCCCGACCCCGACCCGATGGCCGGGCGGCTCGTCGCGTCCCCTGACGTCGCCCCGTCCTTACCGCCGGGCAGGGCGGGCCGCGGCCTCGACGGCTGCGGGGGCAGGGTGGCGCGGGCCTTGCCGGTGACGTCGGGCCGTTCGCGGTCGAGGGTGATCACCGGACCGTCGGACCGGCCGCCGGGTGCCGTAGCGCCGCCAGTGCCGCCGCCGCCAGTGCCGGCGGGAAGCGCGGGGCCGCCGCCGGGGCCCGGGAGCGGTGCGGGCGCCGGGGGCCGTTGCCGCGGAATCCGGGTGAGGACGACGTCGATGTCATCGGCCGAGCCGCCGCCTCCCCCGCCGGGGAGCTGCGGCAGGTCGTCACCGCCTCCTCCGCCTCCTCCGCCTCCTCCGCCGCCGCCTCGACGACGGCGGCGGCCGGGGAGGGTGGTCACGGGCTGGTGGTCGACGCCCCCGCCTCGACGTCGGCCGCCTCCCCCGCTGTTGAGCATCTTTGCGGCGAGGAGGCCCCCGAGCATTCCGCTTGTGGTGCCGCGGACGCCGAAGATTTGGGCCACGACCGCCCGGAAGTTCATCCCGACGATGGCGGCGGCGATGCTCAGGCCGCTGGTGGGGAGCCATCCGTACTCGCCGAACATCTGCGTCGTGGCGGCCTGCAAGGACAGGACGGCGCCGAGGACCATCGTCGCGATGAGGCTTTCGAGGGTGCGTGCGAGGAGCTGATCGAACCAGGCGAGTCCCCATTGGCGGGGCCGTCCCGGGATCACCCAGAGGCACGCGAAGATGACGCCGGTCAGTAGCAACATGAGGGCGCCGAGGAGGCTCGCCAGTGAGGTGAAGGCGAGCATCAGAATCAAGGCCGCGAACAGGATGACGGAGATGAGGGCGGGGATGGTGACCATGATTCGGCCGACGGGTGAGTGACCCTGACGCCATTTCACCGAATCGCCGCCGACGGCCTCGTCAGTGACGTTGTCCTGCAACCATTCCTTGCGCTTGTCCTTGTTGGTTCCCAGGTCGAGGAGGTCTTTCCCGTACTTCTCGCAGACCTCGAAACTCCCGAATTCAGCGACACACCACGGGGTCGCAACATATGCGCGCCATACGGCGTCGGACGATTTCCGGAGCGCGTCATCCCGGCCGTTGCCGCTGAATTTCGGCTTGTGGTCGAGCTTGAACGGGAAGTCGCCCGAGCCGTCTCCGAGGCCCTGCGATGTGGCGTTCATGGTGATGCTCGACCCGACCTGACGGGCGCTGTCGATGCCGCCGACCCAGGTCTGAGGGCTGGTCAGGAGGGAGACGGACACCACTCCGGAGATCAGCACCCAGGCGACTTGCGACAGGCCCCCGCCCCCGCCGCCCTTCTTGTGCTGGACGAACGCGACGAGGCCGCCGACGGCGAGGGCGCTCGGGAGGAGCGTCGTGGTAAGCCCCTTCGCGGCCCCGCCGATGCTGTTGGTGATGGCGTCCTCAAGGGCCGGAATGCTCGTCAGTTGGAAAATCCACTGCACGATCACGATGCACGCCGTACCGAGTACGGCGATCAGGCCCATGCAGATATCCGCGATGGCTTCGGCCATCGGGTCCAACACGTCCCACTTGCCGAAATCCGAATCGAGCTGCCACAGCGAGGGATTGCGGTACGTCTCATAGAGAGTGCCCTCACCTTCGGGCACCTTGGAATCTGGCGAGGGCATGAGGTCGCCGATTCCGGTGGGGTCGATATCGGCGGCGTGCGCCTGTCCGGCGAACACCATCAACGTGGTGAACGCGAACAGGAAGGGAATCGCCACGGTCCTTATCCGCGGCAACTTGTAGTAGTAGACCAGCACTCTTATCCCCCCGACAGGGCGGCGCGGACCGGTGAACCGTTGCCCGTGTCGCCCGCTTGTACGTCCTCGTGTTGGTCGACGAGCCAGGACCCGCCCTCTTCGACCAGGCGCAGCGCGCGGCGCTTGGTGGTGGCGGCCTTGTCGGGCCACTTCACGGTGTAGGTGATCAGTACGCCGTACCCGGCCGGGTGGTCGTCGACCGCGGAGACCTTGACGACGTCCGAGGCCGAGACGGGGCCGGTGTCGGCGCGGTCGGGTCCGGTGGGCGTGCTGGACTCGATCGGTGCGGGCGTCGAGCCGTCGGCGTACGTCGGCGGCGAGACCGACGGCGAGGGACTGCTCGACTCCTCGGCCGGGTCGGTCGCGGGGTCGTCCGGGGTGTTCCGGTCGGCGCACTCCTCGACCGTGCCGTCACGGAGCCGGTCCGTGCTCAGGCCGCAAGCGGCCTTCCAGTCAAGGCGGTTGGCGGCCTCCTGGTAGTCCTTGGCCACCTTCAACAGGGCGTCATCGGCGGCGGCCTGGCTGCTGCTGGGGTCGCTGCCCTTGTTCCCGTCGTCGTCTCCGGACGAGGAGCACCCGGCGAGGGCGAGGATGCCGGCGGTCATCACGGCGGCCGTCGTCCTGCGCATCATGCGTCCACCTTTTCCATGCTCACGTGGTCGTCGGCCGTCTGCTGGGCCGCCTTGGGCGAGGTGTCGAGGAGGGTCAAGAGTTCGGCGCTCGGTACGTCCCACTGGACGGTGGCGCAGGCGAAACGGCGGTCACGGATCACGCTGTGACCGTGGCGGATCTCCCCATCGGGCAGGAGACCGACGGACTGAATCAGGGCCCGGGTGTGGGCGTCCTTGGGCAGGCTGAGGAGCTCGGCCAACGCGTTCTGTTGCTCGCGGGTCGTCAACTGGAACCCGGCCACGGTGGTGAGCTGTTCAAGGACGCCGACCATTGACACGAGCGACTCGGGGTCCTGCGTGTCCAACAGGAGCGACGTCGCGAGGGCCCTCCCCACTCGGGCGACGTACTGGAGGAAGCTCGATCCTTCCCGCGTCGCGGTGAGGACGTGGACCTCCGGGACGGCAACGACCTTGCGCAGGCCGCGCAGGTCTCGGCGGCCCGCCGTGGTGATACCGAACGCCAACATCGAGTGCATGAGCGCCACGGACAGGCGTTTCATGGGCGTCCAGTCGCGGCGGGACTCCTCGGGCTGCGGCAGGGAGAGGCCGGGCATCTGCACGACGAAGATCCCCGGTTCCGGGGAGATCGGCGATCCGGCGCCGGTCGGGCGGCCCATGAACGGGGCGCCCAAGGCGTTCTGCGACAGCTCATAGAGGGCATCGCCCGCCTTGCGGCCGAGCTCGTCGTCCATGGTCCGCAGGTGCTCGATCACCTTCCACGTGGCGGGCTCGCCCTGGGCGATGACCTCGTTCACGGCGCGGGTGATCGGGGTCTCGGCGCCCGCCTCCCGGAGCCACTCGGGGATGGCAATGGAGAGCTGCGCCGGCACTTCGCCGCGGGCGACGTCGACACCCTCGGACGCCAGGAGGGTGAACAGGTCACAGGCTCCCGCGAAACGCGGGCCGGTCTCGATCAGGTGCGCGTTCAGGCCGTAGCGGCGGGCTGCGGTGACGAGGCCGCCGAGGTCGCCTTTGAAGTCGAGCGCCAGGGCGTACGAGCCGCGGAACCCGGCATCGAGGAGGCTCAACATCATGGCCGTGGTCTTGCCTCGTCCGGACCGGCCGACGAACGCCGTCGTCGTCGCGTCGCCCCGGTCGCTGCCCGCGGTCACGTCGTTGCGAAACACCCCGGGCGTGCTGCCCGTGAGGTACCCGACGATCGGGCCGTGATCATCGCCGACCTTGGCGCCGCCCCACCACCAGGAGCCCGACAGGGCGGTGACGTCCCGGGTGTGGCCGAGGTCAGGCACGCGCAGTTGGTCGCCCGGCTGCATTTCGAGCCAGAGCTCGCGCTGTTCCTCCTCGCCGACGTTGACCTCGATACCGAGGCCGCCATAGTGCGTGATCACGGCATCGACGCGGGCCCGGAGGTCTTCGAGGGACGTCTCGCTCGTCACGATCAGCCGCGGGTGATCCTCGACGAGGGTCACGTCCTCACGCCGCATGTCGCGGGTGAGCTCGGCCATGACGTCTTCCGTCTCCTCGATGTCCCGGCCGGGGTCCTCGGCGGACGCCCTGGCGGCGCTCCGGCGCTGTTCCTTGGCCAACCGGCGGGCCTCGTCCACCTTTTTGAGCGCGTCGCGCTTCGGCATGACGCGGAACCGGACGGACGCCTCGGGTGAGACGGGTTGGATGAGTGCGGCCGGGTCGAGGTCGGGGTCGAGACTGTCCTCGTCCACGTCGGGCACGTAGTTGATCTCGGAGAGCACTCGCAACCACTCGCCGTTGCCCGGGGATTCCATCTGTTCGGGGAACCCGGACATCGTCAGCACGGACACCCAGGCCGCCACGTCGCCGTGGGCGTCGACCACCCGCAGGTGGTCGGGGTGGGGCAGGATGCGGCCCCGGGTGAGGGCGGCGAGCTTGGCGCCCGTGATGACGCCGGCACTGGCGGCCGGGAGCGGCGCGGCCCGGTGCTGCTCGCGGTTGATCATCCATGCGAGCATCTCGACGGAAGCGGGCTGCGCCTTCCACGGGGAGGACTCCAGCCGTCGACCGAGGCGGCGCATCTGGGCATCGAGACGGGTCAGTTCGCGGGAACCCACGGTCGAGGAGCTGAGGCCGAGGCCGCCCTCGACGCCCCGGCGGCTGAGCTTCTGCGCCTGCCCGGCGCGCTCGGTCAGCCGTACGCCGAGGAGGAGGTGACGCGAGGGCAAGGCGATCTGTTCGAGGCGGCCGACGCGGATCTGTGCCCACTCCTGCCAGTCCCCCGCGGTGAACATCTCGGCGGCCTCGGCGGCGTAGTCGGCTGCGTGCAGCGGGGACCACAGCACCCGCAGTTGGCAGTCATGCCCGGCGAGGGTCCGGGCGAGGGCGGAGTTCGCGGCGTCGAGCTCGCCGTCCCGCGCGGTCTCACTCATCAGGTCGGTGTTCGAGGAGGCGAGGACGTACCACGCCTCTGTGTGGCTCTCCGTGATCACGAGACCGTCGGCGAGGGCGACGTACTGCGGCGGCATCGCCGAGCGGTCACCGCCCACACCGAGAAACGTTCCAAGCCTCTGTAGCACCTTCACGACGACTTCCCCCTGTGCTGCTTCATTGCTTTGCGGCCGTACGCCTTGACCACGGCATCCGGGCCGTACAGGCGCGGGCGCGCGGCGAGTCGGATCGGGGCGCCGGCACCGGTCGGGACGGACTCCTCGGCGCCGAGCCATCGCTCGACGAGAGGCCCGAGCGGCGACTCGGCGAGGATCTCGGCCTTACGGGACCAGCGGGCGCGGCGGCTGATCCACTCGGCTCGGGTGGCCGCGCGGCGTCCGCCGCAGATGATCGGACGGTGGCCGAGGACGAGGTACCGGATGCCGATGCTCCATCGGGTGATGTTCCATCGGCGCTCGACTATCCGTGACCGCTGCGTGCCGTAGACGGTGGTGATCAGCGGGGGCAGGAAGTAGAGCGTGAATGTGATCTTGCTGGGCAGGCCGAACAGGAGCAACAGGGTTCCGGTCCACAGCGCGTAGAGCGAAAGACCCAGGACGAGGGCGCGGCGCGGCGCCCCTTCTCCCAGGTCCATCCCGAGCAACTCGTGTTGCTTGGTCTCCAGGTCGAAACTGCGGGTGTAGGTGTGTCCGAGGCGCATCAGGCGGACCCCGAGACCTTGCCCCAGACGTCTTCCAGGAAGGTTTGGACCGTATCCGGGGCCCAGATGATGGCGCCGACGAACACGGCGGCCACGGCGAGCGTGATCATTTCGCCCCACTCCTTTTTGAGGAAGTGCCCAAGCGCCCTGATCGCGAGGAACGCAGCGAAGAGGTTCCCGACGACGATCAGAATCCAGTCTTTGAGCTCCGCCCCGGTGGTGAGTGCGGCGAGTTCAACGAGGCGGTGCGGTTCCACAGGTTCCCCCTTGTGCATGAATGGGCAGGCTAGCCAGGAGTTATGACGGATGCTCATGGTTTATGAGCTGGGGACATGCGCGGGTCAGGCCGACCCGCCGCGGACGTCGTCGACCTGCCAACGGTGGGCGTCCGACGACGACACACGCGTGATGGTCACGCGGTAGACCTGCTCGACCTTGGCGCCGCCGAGGGACCAGGAGACAAGAGCGGTCCCGGTGCGGCTGTCGCCGCTGCCGGCGTCGGCGGACCAGGAGACGAGCCCCCCGTACTCGACCCCGGCCGGGAGCGCCGGAACGCTCGCGCCGGGCGCGGTGACGGCGTCGGTGTCGCCCTCGGCGTACGCCGCAAAGAACTTGTCGACGGCGGACTCGGTCTGTGTGCTCAGCTCGGGATCGGTCTTGGTCGTGGGCAGTTCCGGGGCGTTGGGGCCGCTCTTGGGGATGCCGACGAGGCCGGGCCGACCGGTGACGACGACGCGTCCGGACGTCTCGACGACCGGCACGTCTAGGCCGATCCACCGGGCCGGTTCCTCGGCCGGGGCCGTCGCCTTCTTGCCCTTCTTGGCGGGCTCCGCCTCGGCCACGGGCCGGATCAGGACGTCAACCCGTACGCGGGCCTGGTCGTTGCTGCTCTCGGTCACGGCGCCCGGCTGGACGGCGAGGACGTCCTGACGGCCGTTTCCGTCCCATCCCATGGTCGTGTCGGAGTTGGCGGGCAGGACGGACGCGAGGAGCTGCGCGCGTTCATCCTTCTTGGCCTCGTCCCATCCGAGGTAGGCGCGGGCGAAGCGGGCGGCGACGAGCTGCGCCTCCTCGTCGGGGTAGGTCGCCTCGGCCTTCACGGTGGGGGCCTTGGGCGCTTCCACCTTCGGCGGGATGAACCACGCCCGCACTCCGGTGACGGCGGCGAGGATGAGCACGAACCAGACCAGGCCGCGGCCGAGGCGGCGCACGAACACGGCGCCCGACCGTTCGTCCTGCGGTGTCCACGGCGTGCCCGAGGCGGCGGTCGTCGGCGCGGGCCGGGCGGCGGCCGGGGCCTTTCCGTTGGCGGTCTGCTGCCTCAGCTCGGCGCCCGCGGACTCCCACGGGTTCACCGGCCGGGGTGCCGCCTCGCCCTGCTGGGGGACACCGGCCGCCGGTTTCCCGGCCGCCCCGCTCTGCCCGGATGGCTCCGGCAGACCCATGACTTTCCGGGCGATGGTTCCTAGCGACACCACTCCCCGTAACCTCCCCCGCATCTAGCCCCACTTGGGCACATGTGGTCACACCTTGATCGACCATATGCCGCGCCCGATCACAGCGTCAAAGAAGTTGGTAACGGCCTCGGGCAGGTTGTGGCTTGGCTGTGACATCGCGCGCCACGGAGGTGATCAAGGACGGCTAAAGTGCCGCCCCACGAGCACAACGAGACGGGGGAGCCAGAGGGGTGCGCATACGCCGTGAGCGGCTGCGACACCTGCGCAGGAAGCGCGGGATGACGCAAAGTCAATTGGCCACCGCTTTGGGATGTTCCCGGGGCGCTGTATCCACGTGGGAAACGACCGGCCGACTCCCCCGCCCCAATCGGCTGCAACTCCTCGCGAACGTCCTCGGCGTTCCCGTATCCGAGTTGATAGAGGAAGGTGAATCCCTCTCCCTGCACTCTCTCCGTCTCGCAGCGGGAATGCTCCAAAAGGATGTTGCTCGCATACTCAAGGTCACGAAATCGACGTACTGCAAGGTCGAGCGGGGACGCCAGAACGTTCCTTCCCGATGGTTCCCGATTCTCGCCAGGACGTTTGGAGTTCCGGCGGAGTCGTTCGGGACGTCGGCGACACCTTGCCCGCTACAAGAATCGGCGGGGGCGCCGGGTGATGACCCGGACGCCCCCGCCGATTCCCTTACCCGCCCCTACCGAGGGGCCTCGTAGTAGGTTTTCCACTCCTCGGCGCAACGCCGCTGGATTTCATCGATACACGTCCCGGCACCGGCATACAGAATGACGCCGCACGGGTCGGGTTCATCGCGAACCGAGATCATCCGGAACAGGTTCTCGGCATGATCGGCGATTGCGTCGATGAGGCCGTTTGCGCGGTCGTTGTCGACGGGCGGAATAGGCCATCGCATGTGCCACCCAGTGCCGACGAGGACGGGGGTAATGTCGGCGTACTCCACGGACGCGTACGCCCGAATCCGTCCGTGGACGAGGTCCACCGAAACGAAAGCGGCCTTTCCTTCTTTGAGGTCCGACTCTCCCTGTGCGAGGTACTGACGGGTGATTTCTTTTGCCTCGGCGGGATCAGCCATTCGGGGCGCCCTCGGTTTCCTTGTCGGCCTCGGCCGCCTTGCGGGGTGCCGGGGTGTTGTTCTTCTCCTGCCATGCGTGCCATTCCGCAAGCCAGGTCTTGAGTTCCTCCTCACTATAAAAGGACGTCTGCCCGTCGGTGATGCCTTCCGGCGCCTTGATCCCGCGCTTTTCGCCGCGCTTGAAATAGGTCCGGATCGTGGCCGCCTTATAGGGGATGATGCCGCGCTCGAACGCGACGGCGAGGCTGTACGTCTCGACGAGGGCCTCGTCCTGGTCCTCGGCCTCGGCGGGCACGAGCTCGGCGCCGGCGCCTGTCGCGCCTGCTGTCGTGCCCCCTGTCGTGAGTGCTGCTGTCGTGTGCTGTGAGCTGGGCGAACCCCCGGTGATCCCCCCAGCGGCAGCGGAGCCGACAGAGGGGAGCGACGGCGGCCCGTACTTGCCGCCGGGAAGGAACGCGCCCGTCGCCGCGGTCTGGTTCACCTCGTCGAGGAGTTCGGGGGTAATCCACGGCGCCATTTCCCCCGCGTCGAACCAGGCCGGGGCCGGGGCGCACTGCGCCAGGAGCTTTGCCACGTCGGGCGTGATGTAGGACGGCTGAATCTCCCGGACGTACAGGTAATCGGCCTCGGGGTCCTGCCGATTGTCGGCGAAAGCGCCACGCCCCGGGATTTCCGTGTCGTATTTGAGAACCGGTGTGCTCTGCCCGAAGGCAACGCCCCAACTGACGCGGTCCTGATGGCCGACGGCGATCCTGGTCCCGATCTGGGCGCGCTCCATCGTTCCACCGAAAAACGTGTTGGCGAACTGCTGCGTTCCAACGACGACACGGTGATTCGAGGAGCGGCCTTGCAGGAGGATAATCGAGAGCCAGTTAAGGAACGGCGGGGTTCCCTTCCCCTTGAGGCCGTAACGCCACCATGTGTAAGCGAGCTTGATCAACGTCGGGAGCTCATCCACAACGAGCGTGCGGGGAACAAGGGCGGCGCGTAGGGCGGGATCGGCTCCCTTTTCGATTGCGGCCTCGGCCGCCATCATCGACGTGAGGAACTCCCCGAACGCCGCGATACATGCCCGCACGGTCTTGTGAACGCGAACGCCGGAAAACCCTTCCGCTTCGGCGAGGCTGTTCCTCTTCGTGTCGAGAATGTCGATCAGTTCGCCGTTCTGACGGCCATGTACGACAGGGATGTAAAGAACTGTCGACTTACCCGAACCGGTGCCACCGGCCACGCCCCAATGAGGCGTAGCGGTCTGCGTCTGAACGACCGCGTCAACGAGGTAATCGCCTTGAATGGCGAGGCCGACAAAGACGCTGCGCGGGTCTCCCGTGGATTTCCACGGGACGTAGTCCGGAAGGACCGGCCTCGGTACGGGCTTCGGCTTGGGAGTCCACCGGACGTAATGCTCCTTGCCGGTGCGCTCCCATTGGGGCACCCATTCACCGGGAACCCGCTCCTCAATGATGCGCTCAATTGCGGTGACGGCCTCGGGGCCGCCGATCCAACTCGCGGGAACACGCAGCACGATTCGGGCGTCCTCGGCCCGGACGTCGTCGGGAACGGCGAGCCACCGGGAGCGCGGTTCCTTGTCCTCCAAACGGAGGATCTGACGCGCCGCTACCCACACACCGGGCCCGTAGATTTGTCCATCTGTCCACACGGGCCGGACGCGCCACCACCCGAGTCCGGCGGGACTGGTGAGGGCGGCGGCAAAGACGGCCAACGCGAGTGCGATAAGCGCGAGTTCCAGCTCGGCGGGGAATCGCCACCATGCCCACGCGAGGACGATCGGCGACAGGCGGACCGCCGAGCGGGCGGCGCGCGGCCATCGGTGCCAGACACCCAGCACGCGCCACAGGCCCGCGAGGGCGCCGAACAGGAGGCGGAACGGGGCGGCGATGACGTGCAGGGCACGGCGGACCTTGGACGGCTTGTCGAGCGACACGGCGGCCGGGGCGCCCGGGTCGGCGCCGAGCTGCTCGACGGGGGTCTCGGTGGCCCGGTCGTCGGGCAACGGTGCGCCCGCCGTCCACCACGTTGCCTCGCTGCGGGGTTCGCCGACGAGCTCGCGCCCGCTGACGTACCGGCCGATGCCGGCGGCGGCGTTGCCGAAGAACTGCTCGATGCTCCGGTTGAACTTCTCGCGGTCCGCCGGGGTGCCCTGGTTGGCGAGCACCGCAACGACGATCATCCCGGCCAACAGGCCGCCCCCGCCGAGGCCGAGCGCGCCGCCGGGTAGTCCGTCGACGAGGTCCCTCGGGTTCGGTAGGGCTTCCACGCTTCCCCCTCTCTGTGCCGCACGCCCGGCGGGGCGTGCCCTAGTGATCCTCGCGCACGGCCACGGCCGGACGCCGTGGGGTTTCCCGTGACGCTATCGGGGAGCTCGCACGTGCCCGTTTCACACTTCAGTGATCACAATGACTTCCGGGAGAGGTGACTCGTTGCCCAGGTGTGCACCACCGTGACGCCGCTCCGTGGAGGGCCTGAGATGTCAGAACCGGAGTACGTCCCCTATGTCCCCGACCGGCCGTGTCCGCGGTGTCATGGGCTGCTCGATTTCCCCTGTCGATCCAGCGTTGAGGCGGACTGGAACATCTGTGTGGCCTGCGGAATCGACGAGACCGAGCGTGAACGCGCCAGCCTGCCACCCATTCCGTTCCATGACTGGCCGGTACGACTGGAGTGATCAGGCAGGCCCGGCGCCGCGCTGGGGTGCGCTCGCGCCCCAGCGGGGTGAGGCTGGGCGGGTGAGCATCCGAAGTGAGCACCCGGTGAGTGCTGAACAGGTCTATGCGGCCCTGGTTGCCCTGGGGGCCGAGCCTGTGCTCGACCCCGAGCTGTGGCCGCAGGGCCCGCAGGAGGAGGACCGCCGGCGGCTGCTCGGGGTCCTGCTGGCACAGGTCGAGCTGGAGATCACCGCCGCCATGCGGCTGGACAACGACCAGGACGAGGCCGAGGTGTTGCTCGGCTGGGCCGGACAGGTGGGACCCGATTCCGCCCTGTCGGCAAACGTGCTGGTCAATCGACTGCACCGAACCGGGGTTCAGTTCATGGGGCTCGATGAGGAGGAGACCCTCCCCGGCCGCGCGGCGTCGGCTATGGCCGTGGTGGCGGCTGCGGACACGTTCGGCGCTCACCTCCACTTCCAGGACGGTGACGTAGAGGGGGTGCGGCGAGCCCTCGGCCGGGCCGAGGCGAGCCTCATCGAGGTACAGCGGAACATGCACGACATCCGTGTTGCCATCGGCGACGCACAAGAAGAACCGGACGAGCAGGAAAGCCCCGGTGACCGGAATGACGGGGGCTGTCGTCTTCGGCACTTCGAGCGGTCATCTGTGACCAGCGGCGCTGCATGTGAGGGTGGTATCCGGCTGTACTGAAGTTCACTGGGGGCGGGCTGTTGCGTATGCGGCAGAGGATCTTGCGGTTGCCCTAGAGTCGGGGCGCGGGTTTCCCGGTGGCTGTCTCGCCGCCGGGTTTTCGTGTTCTCTGGGCGGAGTTGGATCTTGCGGAACGTGCGTTTGCCGAACCGAAATGCGGCGGGGGCCGTCCCCCGGATCGGGTGGGCGGCTCGCGTCCGGGAAGCCGGGGCACCGCTCACGATCCGGCCGTACCGGTTGCACTTCACCGCCCGCGTCCTGTCGTGGACCGGCTCGGCCGTCAGCCCGATTGCCCTCGCGTTCGCGGTGCTGCACATCGGAGGGGGAGCGGGCGCGCTCGGCCTGGTCCTCGCGGCAAGCGTCGCGCCGCAGATCCTTCTACTCCTGGTGGGCGGCGTCGTCGCCGACCGGCTTCCGCGCGCCCGGGTCATGGTGTGGTCGAACGTGGTGTGTGCCGTGGCCGAGGGCCTCGCCGCGGCGCTGCTGTGGTCCGGTGCGGCCCGGGTGTGGCATCTGGTGCTCATGTCCGGGATCTGTGGCGTGGCGGCGGCGTTCTTCACCCCGGCCGCGGGCGGCATCGTGAAAGAAGTGGTGCCGGCCGAGGCGCGGCACGCGGCGAACGCGCTCCTGAAGATCGCGCAGAACCTCGTCAAGGTCGGCGGCCCGGCGCTCGGCGGTGTCCTCGTCGCCGCGTTCGGGTCGGCCTGGGCCATCGGATGGGACGCGGCCACGTTCGCGGCCTCTGCCCTCCTGTTCGCGCGGATCGACCTCAAGCCGGGGCCGGTGAAGGTGAAGACGGGGTTCCTGGCCGATCTGCGGGACGGCTGGACCGACTTCCGGTCCCGCCGCTGGCTGTGGGTGATGGTCGTACAAGGCGCGCTCGTCGTGCCGGTGTGGCTGGTCGGGTATCAGCTCCTCGGCCCGGTCTACGGTGCGCGGTTCCTCGGCGGTGCGGGAATGTGGGGCCTGGTGGTCTCCGGGTTCACGGGCGGACTGGTGGCCGGGGCCGCCGTGGCTCTGGTGTGGCGGCCCCGGCTGGTTGGCCGGGTGGTGTGCGCCGGTACCGGGTCTCTGGCCCTGCCGCTCGCGGCGATGGCCGCCGCCGCGCCGCTGCCGGTGCTCGTCGCCGCGACGGCGGCGGCCGGTGCGGGGCTCGCGGTCAGCATGACCGTGTGGTCTGGCCTGGTTCAGGAACGCATCCCGGCGGACCGGCTGAGCCGGGCACTGTCGTACTCGACGCTCGGGCAGCTCGTTCCCGTGCCGTTCGGCTATCTCCTGGCCGGGCCGGTCTCCCGTGCCGTCGGGGTCCGTGCCACCCTCGCGGGCGGCGCCCTGGTGATCGTCCTCGCTGCCGTGGTGCCGCTGCTGATCCGTCAGGTTCGCGCCCTGGCCATGGCCGCCGGGCATCCCTCGCAAGAGCCGGTGCCCGAGGGCACGGCCGCCGTGTCCGTCCGAGCGCCGAGGTAGAACGCTCGGGCCACCTCGACCGCCCCGCCGAAGTCACGGAATGCGCGGTCGCGGGCCGCCGCGTCCAGTACCGGCCGCCCCGCGCACGCCGGGAGGTTCCACCGGGTGATGAGGTGTCGGCCGATCCGGTCGGCGGACAGTCGGGCGGTGGTGTGCCGGGGGTCGGCCGCCTCGACGGCCGCGTTCACGGCGTACGCCTTGGCGATGTCCTCGGCCGTCGGCAAGGAGTCGTCGACCAGGTCCCCGGCCTCGGCGCGGCTCGACGGCCACACCGACCAGGCGCCATCCAGCCGGGCCGAGCGGACCATGATCCTGAGCAGTGCCTCGCCCGGGGGGAGGGCCCGCAGTTCGGCCGGGGCGAGCCAATGGGCGAGTTGCTGCCGGGACATGGCGGCCACGTCGACCCCCTCGGCCGCGGCGGTACGCAGCGCGGCGGCCTCGATGCCGTCCGGGCCGGTGTCCTCTCCCGCGATGGCGGACAGGACCCGGGCCCGCCACCGGGCGGGGAACCCGTCGTCGTAGAGCTGTTGGTGTTGCAGCACCGCGAGGAACGGCACGCCGCCGGGGCCGGGACGGTGGGCCGCCGTCCAGTACCGCACGTGCGATGTCCGCCACGCCTCCCCCGCCCACGCCTGCGCCCCGTCCTCGGGTGCCGGCGGGCCGCCCTCGGCAACCAGGACGAGCGCGCGTTCCGCATCCTCGGCCTTGACGTCGTACGTGTTCCGGCGGCGCCACCCGTCGACCGCGGCGAACGCGGCCCCCGCGCCCTCCTCGCGGGCCCGGTGGGCGAGCGCGGCCCATGTGCGGCGGGTGTAGGGCAGCGCGCGGGCGAGCCGTTCGAGCGTGGCGGCGTCGGCTTCGCTGATCTGCCCGGCCGCGGCGCACCGGACCAGGGCGGCCCGGATGTTCACCAGGGCCTCGGACACCGGCTGTCCCTCGGGGGTGTGCAGAACGGAAACCTCGTCGTCGGCGTCGAGCACCCCGGCCGCCAGGTCCTCGAAGACGCGCCCGACACCGGTCATGCCGTACGGCGCGAGCTCGGCGGCCCGCAGTGCGCCCATGCTCGCCGCGCCGACCACCCGCACGCCCTCGGCCAGCAACAACAGGATCTCTTTGTGTCGCACGGGTGCGCTCTGGTGCCACACCCCGTCAATGATCACGACCGTATCGCCGGGCGCGGTGTCGAGGCGTAACAGGTCACCGTGCCCGATCGGTGGATGGGACACCGCGTCGGGCAGGAGCTCGCGGACGCGGGCGGCCGGGAGGGTCGGGCCCGAGAAGACATGGACGGTACGGCTCATGCGGCGGCCTCCTGTCGAGGGCGGGGGATGACGTGCCGGGAGTCGTACCGAAGGCTCGGCGCAACCACCTTGACCACCGAGAACACCCCGTTCGCGTACGGGCCGTGTGTCAGGTCGACGACCAGGGGGGCCGTGCCGGTCACGCTCGCGATGCGGGCGGCCAGGTGCCCGGCCTCGCGCTCGTCGGTGTCGAATCCGGCAGTGAACTGGGCGGCGAGCTGTCCCCAGTCGGCGCCCGGCTCGGCCGCGGCGGCGGGGCCGCGGTGTCCGGCCTCCCGGTAGGTGGCCGGGTGGACGTCCTCGCGGCTTCCGGTGATCGCGGTCAGCCGGGACTGTGCGGCCTCGGTGATCGCCCGCGACAGGGCGACGTGCGGTTCGAGGTGTGCCCCGGACCCGGAGACCAGTAGCGCGGGCTGGTCCTCGCGCCACAGATAGGCGCTCATCACCGGCACCCCGAAACGGCTCGGCAGGTGCCACAACTCCAGCCATGCGCGGGCCTGGTGGACGCGCTCGATCAGTTCCGCGCAGTGCGGATCGGCCACGCTTCCCGGGTCGATGCGCACCGGGCGGCCCTCGGGCGCGGGGCTGGTCAGGTTGCTGACGGCGTCTCGTTCGATCACCTCGCACAGCGCGTGAGTGATGGCCTCGGCCGCCGTGTTGCCGGACGCGAGTCCGTTGGTGGACGCGCTCGGCAGATGCAGCCGCCACCGGTCGTGAGCCTCTCGGCCGAGCCGTACGCAAGCGGCCGGCACCGGCACGGGGGTGCCGTCGACCGCCGAGCGGGCCGTGATCCAGTCCAGCACCGTGCGGGCGGTGAGCAGAGATCCGGGGTGGGTCTCCAGCGCGGTCACCGGATACGGCAGGCGCAGGGCCTCGGCCGGGGCCCGCTCGACTGGCGCGGGTACGGCGCGCTCGCCGTGCCACGCCTCGACGGCTTCCAGCGCGCCGGACACGCGGGCGGCGTCCAGTGACGCCCCTTTGCCCTGCGCGACGCTCAGCGTGCGGGCCAGGGGCCGCACGGCCATGGTGACGGGGATACCGAGGTCGTCGAGCCCGGTCACGTCGGCAACGCGGGTGATGCCGTAGGCCGTCAGTAGTGGGCGCAGCTCGGCCCACGTCTCGCCGGGGTGGCGGGTGCGGTGGGTACCGGTGAAGAACGCTTTTCGCATGGGCGTCTCTCCTCTCGGGGACGACGAGGCCCGGCCGTCGGACGCGGGGAGGCGTCCGACGGCCGGGCCGGTCAGCTACCGACTACCGGCCCGCCGGTCAGACGGTCGGGTAGGTGTGGGTGTCGGGGAACGCGGAGTCGGGAACGGCCGGGTCGCCGCCGCTGTTCTGCGGCATGGCGCCGTCGGCGTGCAGTTCGGCGATGAAGTCGGCCGGGTCCGCCGGCACGACGGTGGTCACGATCTCGGGCATGGGTTCCTCCTCGGAACTCGTAGCGGTTGCTGCTACACCGAAAGGTCGGTGAAGCAGACGGTGACCAGCACCTCGCGCGATTGGCTGTCGAGCGGGGCACGCCAGTGGGGAATCCGGGACCCGTCGAATCCGGTCAGGTTCCGGTACTGCACGGGAAACGCGTCGCCGTCCGGGTACGGCGTATCGGCGAGCCGCTCGACCACTTCCTCGGTCGTCAGCCATCGCAGGTTCGGCAGCCACCCCATGGAGCCGAGGCCGGGCGTCAGGGCGGCGCTGAACGTGATCTCGCACTTCCCGTCGTCGCGGTGAACGTGCATGTAGTCGCCGGGGTTGTAGAACTTGAAGCCGAAGCGGATCGCGGTCATGCTCCGCGCGCCGGTCGCCTCGGCCGCCACGTCCGCGAGCGTCTTGGACTGCGCGAGGGCCCGCAGCGCCGCCGCGCCGGGGTGGACCTTGCAGCGCTGCGGGGAGGTGATGCTCCCGTCCCTCATCGCCAGGAGGCCCGGCCGCTGGTTGTGCCGGTCGACCGCGACGGCTTCCAGCCGTCCGGCCTCCTCGGCGAGCTCGTCCCAGAGCCCCGCCTCGATGACGTCGGCCGGCACGTCCGCGCGGCCCTCGGCGAGCCACGTCCGCCGTAGCGTCGTGCCGTCCATCACAGGTCCATGAACGACATGGTCACGAGGAGGCCCGCCTCGACCGGGAGCGGGGGCCGCCAGTGCGCGAAGTGGTACCCGGCGAACGCCCGTACCGAGCCGTCGTTGTAGGGGTGATCGAGCGTCGTGAACTCCTCCCCTACCGGGAAGATTCCGAACTCGGCAACAGTGTTCGCGAGTTGGCGGCCGTCCGGGTGGCGGAGGTGCGGCGCCCACCCCATCGGCGGGAGGTCCGGCGTCAGGGCGATACCGACCGTGACCGTGCTTTTCGAAGAGTCGGTGTGGAGCCCCTGAAAGTCACCCTTGCGGTAGAGCACGACGGCCCCGCCGCGGGGAATCAGGCGCGGGATGCCGGTCGCTTCCCGAAGCGCCTTCAGTAGCGGTTTGTCGTACGCGAGTTCTTCGAGCACCGGGCCCGGCGGGATGAAACCGCAGTGAACCGGCGTCGCGAACGAGCCGTCGCGGTGGGCGGCGGTGTGGGTGTGCACGTGCGGCGTGACCAGGTCGAGCCGTCCGGCCGACTCCTCTTCCAGGGCTTTGAAGCGGTCCGGCGGCAGCACGTCGGGCAGTACAACCGTGCCCGTCTCCTCCCAAGCGGTGCGGGCCGGGAGCCGTTCCGCGAGCGCGCTGGTGTCCATGATCCCTCCGGGGTCTCGGCGGTCGGTGGCCGCCGCCCGGCGCCATGGTTCCCGGCCCCCGAGCGGCTGACGGAGAGTCAACTCCCGCTCGCAGCACGCTTCTAGGGCCGGTGCCGGGGCTAGGGTTGAAACCCTTGAATTTCCGGGGGAGGGACAGTCATGCCCGACCGCACACGGAACATCGCTCTCTTATGCCTCATCCGTGAAACCGGATGGGCGAACGCGAAGTTCGCCCGCCAGGTCAACGCCGTGGGAACCGAGATGCGGCTCGGCCTCCGGTACGACGCAACGGCGGTGTCGCACTGGTTACGCGGCACTATCCCCCGGCCCCCGGCACAGGCGGCGATCCTCGAATGCCTGTCCCGGCGGCTGGGCCGGACCATCACCAGCTCGGCCGCCGGATTCGGAGCCGACACCCCCGCGCCCGACCAGGCCGACACCGTGGCCGCCCTTATCGACCTGTGGAGTGCAGATATGGACCCCTCCCGCCGGGCGGTGCTCGGCGCCGTCGGTCTCTACTCGGTCACCCTCGCCGTTCCCGAGTGGGACGTCGTCGACCGCGCACGGCGAGCCCAGACCATCCCCGGGACACGGATCGGCCCCAACGAGGTAGCCACCGTGACCGCCATGTCCGCCCGCCTCGCCGACCTCGACGACGAGTTCGGCGGTAGCCACGTCCGCCCGCTCGCCTCGGCCTTCCTCGGTAACACGGTGGCCCGGTACCTCAAGTGCAGCGCTTCCGAGGAGACCCGGCGGGCGATGTGCTCGGCCGCCGCCGATCTCGCCTACCTCACCGGCTGGATGGCGATGGACGCCAACGCACACGGCCTTGCCCAGCGGTACTACATGCAGGCCCTACGGCTCGCCGGGGAGGGGTCGGACCACCTCACCTACTGCACGGCACTGCGCGGCATGAGCGTGCAAGCCGTCGGCCTCGGTCACGGACGGACCGCGCTTCAGTACGCCGACGCTGCGGCAGCCGCGGCCCCGGCCGCCGGTCCCCGCTTGCGGGCCTTCCTGGTCGGCCAGCAGGCGCACGCCTCGGCGGCCGTCGGTGCTCGGGACGACGCCAAACGGCAACTCAGGGAGGCCGAGACCGCCCTCGAAAAGGCCACGTCACGATCAGGGACCGTCGCCGGATACCACCCGGCCGCCCTGCACTACCACACCAGTCACGTCCTGCACGAGCTCGGCGACCTCGGCGGCTCGATCGCCGCTATGGAAGAGTCCAACCGGTGCCGGCCGCAGACCGAGCGCCGCGCGCGGGCCCGCTCGACGGCCCTCCTCGCCGAGCGACAGTTCGAGTACGGCCACCTCGAAGCGGCGTGCGCGACGTGGGGTGTGTTCCTTGACGACTACCAACACGTCAGCTCGGCCCGCTGTGACGACCACTTCGCCACCCTGCGGAGCTCGGTCCGGCAGCACCCAGGAAACAAGATCGCTCAGGCGCTCGGCGAACGGGCACGGACGCTCACCACCGCCGTACGACGGCCCTAACCCGGAACAGCTCCCACCTGACGACTGATCCGGCACCAGCACACCGCGCCCGTCCCTGCGAGGCCGGGCACGGTGCGAGGGGGCGATGCCGCTACCCTCGACACGAACGGGCCGACCCGAAGTATTCACCACTTCGGGGCGGCCCGTTCTCATGTGCGTGACCCGGTCACACGTGGTACGTCGTCCCCCAGCGCATCGCGCCGCGCTCGTAGCAGTCGCGCACGTGCTCGGCGGTCCGTTGCTGATCGCCCCCGGGGGCCAGGGGGTTGAACAGGACTAAGACCCGGATAGGCCCGCCGTTGTCGGCCACGTCGAGCCACGACCGCGCCGCGGGTACGCACAGGCTGTACTCGTCGGCGTAGTTGAGCCACGGCATACCCTGCCGTATCCGGATGCGATGGCCGATGTACGGCGGGTGTTCGTCGTGTGGTCCGAGATCCATCGCGGCGGCGAACGCCTGCATGCCCTCGCGGATACTCTCGTCGGTCTCGTGTGCGAGTCGGGGCGGAGCGTGGAAGGCAAGCAGGTTGGCCACGGTGAACGCGTCGGTTTGATGGATGCCGGTTGCAAGTCGGATGCCCGCGACGAACCCAGGGCCGGGAGGCGAGTCGGTTTGGGACACGGTGGTCACGATGCCTTTACCTCCGCCCAAACGATCTTTCCAAACGGGCGGTCGCGGACACCCCAGGTTGCGAGGGCGTCCACGATGAACATTCCACGGCCCCGCTGACGCTCTACGGACTCCGGGCGGAAACGGGGTTCGGCACGTCGGGTGTCGTGTACCTCGATACTGACGTTGTCGGGGCCGTGGCCGAGCTCAACGAGTACAGAGTCACCTGGTTCCGTGCCGTACCGGATGGCGTTGGTGACGACCTCAGAGACGACGAGTAACACGTCGTCGCACAGGTCGCTGCGGATCTGGTGAAACTCGATGTACTCCTTCGCGAAGTCGCGGGCCTCCTTGACTGATTGCTCGACTGCGTCGAGGACCATCCGGGGCGGGGGGCCCACGAGGGCCCCAGTGTCGTGCGGTGCGGTCATGGTTCTGGTCACCTCTCGCCCTCCGGGGCCACCGGGGACGGGTAGGCCGCGGGCAGGTTGGCGAGGGGCTGGGGCGTCTTGTGCCGCTCGCAGGGGTCAGGGGTCTCACGGGCGCAGACGAGCAGCCGCGCCGAGGGCCGAACGTGTATGAACGTGCCGTCGACCGCGAAGGTGATGATGGCGATGCCGGCGTGTAGCCGTTCGTCGAGGACTTCGGAGACCTCACGCCACTCGTTGTTGTCACACACGACGGCACCGGCCGTGACGCGGTGCGCGCAGGTGAAGCCAAGGAACGCGTATCCGGGGAGAGTGAGGGCCGTCATGCGGGCTCTCCGATGGGGTCGAGCGGTGCAGGCTCGCCACCGGCCAGCAGGCGGGACAGCTCTCCGAGTAGCTGCTCGGAATCGGTGCCGGACAGCACGAGGTGCGCCTCGGTGGTCCCTTGGCCGTCCGTGATGCGTAAGGGAATGAAGAAGCGGCCGGCTTGTGTGCGGCCCAACGGTTTGTCAGGCACCCGCTCAACGCGGTACCCGATCTGACTGTTTGCGGTCATCGTGCCCCCTCGACTCGTCGATGTGGCAAGGGAGTTCACCACTGGCCAGACCGTAGGGGGCGCAAGAGCAGGCACCCCGGAAAAAGTTCCGGGGTGCCTTTATTCCGGGGTTGCCGATCAGCCAGCGAGGACGCCGACATGCGCGGCGTGGTCACGCAACTCGGCCCGGTAAGCAGGGCGTTCCCGCTTCAACAGGTCACGGACGGCCTCGCGCACCAAGGGGAAGAACTTGACCTCTTCGGGTGAGGTCTTGCGAATGCGTCCGATCATGTAGAGCGTCGCATAGTCGTCCTGCTTCAACCGGTTGGCGTTCATCACCTCGACCAGGTACCGCGTGCGCCGTTCGAGTGGGAGCACCGGGCTATCCGGCTCGATGGTGTCGGCGAGGCGTAGCGCCTCGGCGGCGTCGCCTTCCTCCCCAGCGAGGTGTACCCCGTGCATGGCGACGTTGGTCGGACCGAATGCCGTACGCCAGTCGTTACGGTCGACGCCGGCGCGGCGTGCGACGTGGTCAGCATCGTGGAGTAGGTCCCACGCGGCCGACGGCCGGTTGTCGCGCATGGTGGCGACGGCGGCGGCGAGGTGCAAGGCGCCATGAACAGACAGCAGTTCGGGGGAGGCGTCGTCACCCGGCTCGGTGACCTCCATAGCCGAACGGGCGAGGTCTGCGGACTCGGCCACGTCTCCCGTGCTGGTGAGCACGAGGGCCATGTTCCACGCGGATGCGCCGAGTAGCACCGGGTCGCCGGTCTGGTCGGCGAGCTGTAGCGCTCGGTCCGCGGCCACGCGGGAAAGAGTCGGTTCGCCAACACGGCGTAGAAACACCTGCAACAGGTGATAGAGGCTGATCACGGCGCGGGCGACCGTGCCCTCGTCGTCGGGAGTGGCGTTGCGAGCGGCGTAGTGCGCTTCGGCAAGCAGCGTCGGCAACTGCGGCCCGACGACCGCGTACCGATTGACGTCGTACTCGTACGCGTGCCACGCCTCGCCGACGCGCTGTGTCAGCTCGTCCGGAGTCAGGGGGTCCCCGGGCAGATCGGCGCCCAGGCGTGAAGAGATCGTGTTGAGTGCTCGGCGGATCGCTGGCACCGACTCGTGTTCGGGTGAGCCGTTCGGGGCCAGTGCGATACTCCGACCCGTCAGTTCGGCGAGTTCCCGTATGTCGAGGACGCGGGCGATTTCGAGCAGTACAGACAGCTTGTCTACGGGGATGACTCCCCGCTCAACCTTGCTTACCCAGTCTTCCGAGCGGCCGATCAGGCCACCTAGCGCGGCCTGCGAAAGCCCTTTGCGCTGGCGGTACAGCTTGATTCGGTCGCCGGTGGTGAGTTCACGCGAGTAGGTGTTCACCGGCACCCCTTATGGGTCGTGACGACGCGGGACTACACCCAGAGTACGCGGATTGCAACAGTGCGACGCCAGGGCAACAGAACGCCCCCCAGGAAGGAATGAGTCCCGTATCGTCACCGCGGGCCCCTTGCGATTTGAGCACCAGGGCGCCCGCCGTTCCTCGCATCTCACTCGCTCTATGAGGTCTGCGCATGTTCCGTGAGCTGGGGACATAGGGACCCACAACGCGATGGTGTGCGTGTCCTGCCGCTGCCGACAGCGGAGCGGCAGGGACCGACACGGAGCCGGTTACGGCCGGGGCGGCGAGTCCGTCACACCCGCCGAACTACGGAGCACCCCGCCCCCTGTTGAACGGGGCGGGGTGCTCGGTTGGGACGTTGACGCGTCTACCGGTTGACGACGGGGAGGTGAATGTCCCGGTGTTCCTTGCTGGCCTTGATCCCGTCGCCGCGGTACTGCATTTCGAGGTAGTTCACCATTGCGGCTGAACGGTGGCGTCCGCCCGCGCACCCGACGGCGACGCGGACCGTTCCGGCCGAGGGACCGGCGCGGAAGGCGTCGACCGCCGCGCGGATGGCGACGGCGAGTTCGGGAACGCCGTCGGTGTCGAAGACCGCCCTCATGACGAGCTCGTGATCGGCGGTGAGCTCCCGGAGGCCGGGGGTTACGTGCGGGTCGCGGAAGTGGCGGCGCATGTCGATGACGAGGTCAGCCTCGGGGGCCAAGCTGTGCAGGTATCCGAAGCTGATCAGCTCGACGGCGGCGGGGGCGCGGTCGAGCTCGGCGGCGAGCTGGGCCTCGGCCTCGACGAGGGCCTCGGCCGCTCCCTCGAATCCCGCCTCGGCGTGCCGGCCGTAGACGTCGACCTTGCGGCGGTGGTGCGCGATGAGCTCGGCGGAGTCAACGGGGGGCGGGACCTCCCTGCGGCCCTCGGTGTACTCGGCGAGTTCCTCGCGTACCTCCTTGAACTCCCGCGCCTTGGTCCCGTCCTCCTCAAGGTGGGCGTATCGGGCGGTGAGCTCCTCGTACGCGGTCCGTCGCATGAGGGCGGCGTGCAGCCGGTCGGACTCGCGCTGTATGTCGGCGATCTCGCGGTACGCGGCGAGGGTCTGCTCGGGGGTCGTCATGGCTGAGGTGTCCTCCTTGGTGGTGCCGGCGCTTTCGGCTGCGGCGCGGCCCTGGTCGGTGATTCGAAAGATGTGCAGGGTGTGAGCGGTGGGTGTTCTCGGGGTCCGGGGCGCGCGCGGCATCGCGGTCACACCAGGCCGGTGATGAGGGCGAGGACCAGGAGGACGACGGAGCCGCCGAAGATTTCGATCGCCAGGCGCAGGGCGGCGAACTTCCGCTCGACAGCACCCGACAGGGTGATGAGCCTCTCCGCGCGGCGGTCGACCACAACGTCCGCGATGACTTCCTCGGGAGTGGTGCAGGTGGCCCAGTAGAAGAAGGAGCCGCGAGGCCGCCCGACCCGCGGGGGGCGCAGGGCCAGGAGGACGACGAGGATTGCGGCCACCAGGCCGACCGCGCCGAGGCCCACCAGGACGGCCGCAACCGGGTTCAACTCGCGACCGGGAAGGGCGACCACCAGTACGGCGAAGGGGATACCGAACGCGGATACCAAGGCTGCCGCTTTGACATCCGTCCGCCCGAACTCGGTGATCACATCGGTACGGGCCTCTTTGAGTTTCTCGTTCAAGACGGCGGGTGTGATGCCTAATGCGGTCGATGCGGCTTCGCTCGGGGGCGTGGGCGTGTCGTCCTGCGACATTCAGGCGTCCTTTCGGTTTCGTGGGCCGGGGCCCCGAGCGGGGCCCCGGCAGGCCCGTTTGTCAGGGCGTGAGGTTCGCGGTCCGCAGCGGGCGGGAGTCCCGCGCTGCGGCCTCGGCGACGACGGCGCCCGGGGCGCGGTGGCCGACAAGCTCGGCGCAGTCGTCGCAGTGGGCGGGCGCGTCGCCCCAGGGGCGTACGCCGTGGCCGGTGCGGGGCCAGGGGCGGGCGCCGTGGCGGGCGAGGAGGGTGAAGAGTTCGGCGTAGCTGCGGCGGCGGGCGGTGCGGATGGCGGCGGGGAGGTCGGACTCCTCCTCGTCGAGGTCAGCGAGGAGGGCGGCGACGTCGGCGAGGGGGCCGAGGAGCCAGCGCGGGGCGGTGGTTCGTCCGCTGGTGACGTGGTGGCAGACCTGCCGGTACAAGGCACTGTCGGCCTCGTGGTGGACGTCGGCGAGCTCGGTCTCGTACGCCTTGCGGAAGCGGGCGGGGAGGGGGAGGAGGACCTCACCGCAGGGGCCGAGGTCGTGCCGGACGCGGGCCGTGATCTCGGCCGGAAGGGCGTCGCGCTCGCCGCTGCGGTAGGCGTCGAGCTCGGCCTCGTCGAGGGCGGCGACGGCTTCGTAAAGGGCGGTGAGGGTCTCGGCGTCGTCCTGATCGGCGGTGCACGCGGCGTAGTCGGCGATGTGGTGGCGGATGTTGCCCCACTTCGCGGCGGCGGTGACCTCGATGCCGTAATCGGCGAGGGTCGTCTCGACGTTCTCCTCGATGCCGGCGGCGCGGTACTGCGTGCTGGTGCTCGCCTCGGCGAGGAGCGACAGCCGGGCGGTGGCGAACTCCTCGCGGCGGGTCTTGGTCTGGGCGGCGGTGATCTTCAAGGGGGTTTCTCCTTTGCTGCGATACCGGGCTCAACCATGGCACATTTTGTATGTGAACTACAAGTTCAACTGTGAGTTGACTTGAAACTGTCGGCTGATGTCCGGGGTCGGTTCCAGCCCACCGCCGCAGACACCGGACGCAAAGGCGCCCCCGAGGGCCGGGGGGAATCGGCCCTCGGGGGCGCCCGAATCTCTTCTCTGCACGGGTGCTTGTTCTCGATCAGGTTTCCGCGGGCGCGGGTCCGCGAGGTGATTCCGGCCTCGGCGTGCCTGCCACATTGCCGAGCACCCCGCCCCGGTGAGCGGGGCGGGGTGCTCGGCTCTCGTACGTGGTGCCGGTCAGCCGGTGATGGGTTCGGCGCCCGCGCCGTACATGCCGCGTACCTCCTTGCCGTCCCTCTTCTGCCGGTGGATCTTTTCGGCCTTCACCAGCTTGGAAAGCGCATTGTTGAGGGTCGAGCCCTCCAGCCCGGCGGCCTCGCCGATGGCGTCCTTGTGCAGGTAGATGACTTCCAGTTCGAGGGGGTCGGCGTGCTCGGCGAGGACGGCCAACACCTTGTCATCGGCGGACGGTTCGCGGCCTGCGCTAACGGTGATCTCGCCGACCGACCAGTTGCCTTCCTCGTCTTCCAGGACACAGACGAGGGCGAGCTCCTCGCGGTCGTCCCAGTTGGGCATGTCGGCCGGGAAGGCGATTGCGTCGTGCTCGATGTAGGGGGAGGCGTCTTCCAGAATCCAGACGCGCATCATCTCGGGGTGTCCGCCGGGCCCGGCGATGTAGCCGAGGCCGAACGTCCGGCGGGGGTCGTCCTCGGGCATGTCCGGGTCGAAAACGATCCCGCGTTCCTCACGCCAGACGGCCGGGATGTCGGCGGGGTTGCAGCCCTCGAAGTGGTCGGGCAGGTCGACCAAGTTCTTCTGACTGGAGTCGGAGCGCAGGAGGATCAGCGCGCCGCCATAGATGATGTTGTCCCGGATCGAGGAGAGTCCGCCGAGCTGGTCGAGCTGAAGAATCTGGTTGATCAGCACGAGTTGCACACCGAGGCTTCGGCCCTGCGTGGCGATGGCGTCCACGATGAACGCCGCTTCCTTCCTGTCGGGCGCCTCCTCGCCCAGGAGCCGTGACGCCTCGTCCAGAATGACTGTGACCTGGGGGCGCTCCTTGGTGGCGGCGAAGTTCTTCTGACCCTTTTCGGCGCTCTCGGCGATGCGGTGCTGAAGCAGGTTGTAGGCCACGCGGAGAGAACCGAGGGCGCCCGCAAGGCCGGTGCCGGCATGCGCGGCCAGTTCCTCGACGGCCGGGTTGCTGGAGCCCTTGGGGTCGGCGTAGATGACGGCGTGACCGTTGGCGTGGGCGGAGAGGGCCACGAGCTGAGCGGCACCGCCCTTGCCGGAGCCGGTGACGCCACAGATGCAGATGTGCTGCGCACCCAACTTGGGGTCAGCCATCTGCACCCGGGCCGGGTGACCGCTGATCCCCTGCCCGAGCACGACGTACCCGTTCGGGTTGGCCTTCAGCACGTGCGGGCCGGGGAAGGCCCGCCCCTCTTCCAGGGGGTTGGTGTGCATGATGCGGATCACGCCCTCGCGCGGGTTGAGCCGCGGCTCGTAGGAGATCAACAGCGGGTTCGTCCGCAGCGCGCCGGCGAGTTCCATCCGGTCGGGTGAGGGCAGCTTGGAAATGTCCTCGTCGGCGACGACGAGCGCGGCCTTTCCCCCGGTGTTGGGGTCGTCCTGAACGTCTTCCAGGTGGGTGTTCGGCATGGGGCCGCTCTTGCGGGCCACGCGCACCAGCCATGCGCCTTCAAGGGTGTTGGGGTCCATCTCCGGCGGCGGCACCAGGTGCACGGTGATGAGCTTCTCGCCGGGGTGGGTGCCGGGGGTGATGGTCACCTGTCCGGCGGGGACCTCGTAGAGGGCGCCCACGGTTTCCCGGGTGACGTTGACCGGCTGCGGCATGGGGGCGCGGATGACACCGCGCCAAGAGTCGGCCGACGCTCCGCGAACGGTGAGCTCCTGGGCGGGGTTGGTGCCCTCGGGGCCGCTGATGAACTCGGCCCACTTGCGGTAGATCTCGGCGACGGCGCCGGATGCCTGCACCGGCTTGGCGGCAGCCTGCATCGAGGGTGCGGCCTTGGCCTTGCCCGGCTTCTTCGAGCCGAACACCGCGCGGAGCTTGAGCGGGACCAGGGCGACGCCGCCCCACCAGGCGAGAGAGACCGCCGCGGGCACCGAGGGGAAGTCGAGGAAGCCGAAAGCAAGGTTGTCCGCGCCGCTGCCGCCGCCGAACGCACCGACGGCGAGGGCCGCCGCGGACGTCACCGACGACAGGAAGAGGGTGGAGCGGTGGGCACGGATGATCTCGTTTCCGGGGATCTGCTCCATCACCGAGTGCGGGACGCGGTTCATGTAGTTGGCAGCGGCGAAGGCCCCGGCGCCGCCGACGATGAGACCGGCGAGACCGGCCGCGCCGGAGTCGAGCAACGGGGCGCCGGCGCCGATGATGACGGGGGCCGCGGTGGTGGCGTAGGCGACGCGGCGCTCGGTGGCGGTGTTCATCGGGGGTAGGGTCCTTCCTGGTTCTCAGCTGATGGGGGCCATGGGCGGGGCGCGCGGCCGGGCAATGGAAGCGCGCCCCGTTTCGTGTGTCCGGCTACTCCTGCCGGTACCAGCGGTGATCCTTGGCGTGGTCCGGGCTGCGGCCTACAGCGGCGTTGATGCCGTCATGGGAGGCTTTCGCTTGGGCGTCGGCCGCCTCGGCGGCCTTCCCGGTGGTGTCCGTGCTGGCCGAATACTTCAGGATCGCCTTCGACGTACCGTCCATGATCTTGGCCAGTTCGGTGGTTTCGGCGATGGTGGCCTGAGCGACTCCCATACGGCCGATGGACTCGGCAACCTTGCCGGTGTCCTTCGCGGCGGCCTCCAGGGCCTTGGCGCGCTGTCGGACCTGTTCGCCGCCCTTGCGTACGTTCTTCGCGAGGGCCCGCACTTCGGTGCGGAGCTGCCGGTATGTGATCTTGACGGCCATTACGCGGTCTCCTTGTAGAACGCCATTTCGGCGGGCATCGTCTCGGGGCTGTCGACCACGGCTTTGTAGATCAGGCCGTCTCGCTTCTCGACGTTGGCGAGGAGCACCTTTACGGACTCGGCGGCGCGTACGGCCTGCTTGTGCGCCTCCTCGGCCGCCGCCGCCTCCTGCTTCGCTGCCTCGGCCATGCGCTGGAGTTTCGGGATCAGCTTCTCGCCGCCCTTGACGCTCTTGGCCTTCTCCGCCAGGGCGAGGGCCTGGCGCGCTTGTTCCTTCTCGTAGGCGACAAGGGCCTTGAGGACGTCGGCGGCCTTGATCATCTGCGAGGAACGCGCCTTGAGGCGCCGCTCGAACGTCTTCAGGCTGCGGACCTCGCCGCGGGTCATCGACTCGCGGGCCGCGCCCTCGCCGAGGTAGACGTTCTCTTTGTCGATCCCCTTGACCGTGATCGGGACGACGTTGTTCGTGCCGCTCACCGGCTGCTGTTCTCCGTTCGTGTTGGTCTGCTGCGGGTTCTGCTGTGCGTCGGCGCGCTGCTGCTTGCGCTCGTCGCGGGCCTCGTCGAGCTGGGCCTTTTCCTTGGCGGCCTGCTCGGTGCCGTCGGCGTAGCCGTCGCGGGTGCCGTCGACGTAGGCGCGGACCTGGGCGACTCCGCGCGCGGCGCGGTGGCCGTCGCGGTAACCGGCCTCGCGGGCGTCCTGTGTGCGGGGGCGGGTGTCGGTCGCGGCCGGGGTGGTGTCGGCGGGCTGGGGGGACTGCTGGCCGTTCGGCTGCTGTACCGGCTGGCCTTGGGGCTTCCCCTGCTCCGCGTCGGTCGCGCCGGGCCGCTGGTTCTTCGAGTCGGTCGGTTTGCCGGTCTTCGAGTCGGTCTTGCGGTTCGGAGCGAGGGCTCCGCCGCCCTCGCCGTCATGGACGGTGGTGGTCCGCTGGTCGCCCTTGGTGTTCTTCGAGTCGCTCGCCGTCTTGGAGTCGCCGGAGTTCTTCGCGTCGTTCGAGGACTTCGCCGAGCGGCTGTTGGCGTTCGTGTCGGTGTCGTGGTTCTTGTTGTCCGTGGACGTCTTCGCCGAGCTGTTCTTGGCCGAGTGGTTCTTGTCGTCCCGGTTCCGGTTCGAGGCGTTCTTGTCGTCCTTGTTCGAGGACGTCTTGTCGTCGCGGTTGGTCTTGCCCTGGCTCTGCCGGTGGTTCTTGTCGTCCCGGTTCCGGTTCGAGGCGTTCTTGTCGTCCCGGTTGCTTTTGGCCTGGTTGGCGTTGTTCACCGTGTGCGTGCGGCTGTTCGCCGACTTGGCGTCCTTGTTGCCCTTGTTCTCGTTGGCGTTGGTCGTGGTGGTGCCCCCGACCCGGTTCTCGCTGATCGTGTGGTTCGTGCGGGTCTGCCGCGCCTGCGCCTTGGCCTTCTCGACCTCCAGCGCCTTGACGTTGGCTCCGGCACCCTTGCGCCACCGCTCGACGGCCGCCAACAGAAGGGCGCGCATCACGCTGTTGCCCTGTGCGGCGGTGGCCTCCTCGGTCTCCTCGTACTCCCCCGCGTGGTAGTCGGCGCTCGATCCGGCGGTCTCGTCGTCGGCGTCGTCGGCAGCCGGGTGGGCGGGAGCGATCGGGGTGAGGGCGGAGGCGAGGAAGCCCCGCGGCTCGTCCGCCGGCGGAGCCGGGGCCGGAGCGGGCTCCGGGCTGGCGCCCGGGGCGCCGGTGGTCTCATCCATGAGTCGTCACTCTCGGTCGTACCTACTTACTACTTCCGGGCCAGGAGGCCCCGCGCGGGCCCGCGCGGGCGCGTGAGGGGGCCTCTGACCTGGGAAGTAGTAAGTAAGTAAGTCGGTGGCTATGCCTTCTTGGCCTTCTTGGCGCCGATCACGGCGAGGGCCGCGCCGCCGCCGACGAGCCACAACAGACCGTTGTTTCCGGAGTCGCCGCCGTCGTCGTTGGTGTTCAGGTCGCTGGTGCTGGCGGCGTTGGCCATGTCCGTACCGGTCTTGGTGTCGGACCAGTCGTCGCCGTCGCCGAGCTTCTGGCACTCGTCCACGACCTGAGTGCGGCTCCAGGGCCCGCCGGTCTTGCCGATCTGCGCCGAGCCGTCCTTGATGCAGTCGCTCAGCGCGGCCTGCCGGGCGGTGCTGGCCTCGGTGGCGGCCTTGCGGTCGTCGGCGTTGGCCTTGTTGATCTCCTTCATGCGCTCCAGCTCCAGGCGCTCGCGCTGAAGGGTGATCTCCTGGGCGCGGGCGTCGGCCTGGTCGGAGTCGGCGGAATAGGCGGTGTAGCCGACGAGGGTTGCGCCGAGGATGGCCGCGCCGGCAAGGCCCATGACGACCTTTCCGCGCGGGGTGAGGCCCGTCTTACCGGCCGGGGCGCCGCCGTAGGGGGTGGGGTCGATGATCTCGACGGCCTCGGTGTTGAAGCCAGCGATGACTTGGTCGAAGGTCTCGCGCTCGTCGGGGGACATTGGTGTTACTCCTTGTTGCTCAGGGCGGCAGCGGCCGACCGGGTGATGAGGTGCTCGACCTCGCCGAAGGTCCGCCCGGTCAAGTCGTTCCAGGCGAAGAACTCCATCGAGACGCCGTCGGCGGCGAGGGTCTGTTGCATGTACTCGACGGCGCGGGCCCGGCCGGCGGGGGTGACGTAGCCGTGGTATTCGAGGACGGTCTGACCGCCCCGGATGCACAGGCGCCCGGACGGGCTGATGTCGAAGGACTGGCCCCACCCCCACGCCTGCAACAGGTGCTTGAGCTGGACCAGGTGGGCGGAGGGGATGAGGGGCTGGGCCACGGAGTCGTAGACCAAACCCCAGTTGGACAGGGCGGTACGGACGGGGCGGGGCAGGAGGGTGCGGCCACGCCCGGGGGGCGGGGGGACAGCCAGCACCCGACGGCGTCCCCCGATGACGACCGGCACCATGTGCGGCCCGGCGGCCGGGGCCCCTACCCGGCCGCCGTGGTTCGTGGTGGTGGCCATCGTCAGATCCCCGCCTCTTCGAGGCGCTTCGGTTCACCGAAGGCGTGACCGTTCACCCGGTGGAACTTCCGCAGGGTCATCCCGCGGGCCGAGCCGAGCCGGTCGATCAGCTCCGCGCCCTGCTCGGCCCGGATACCGACGGCCTTAGCGAGAGTGCGCGGGCTGACGGTGCCCTCGGGTCCGATCAACCGGCCGTCACGCTCGGCTCGCTCCTCCAGCTTCGGCAGGGCCTCGGCGGCGGCGTCGATGAGCGCGTTCCACTCGTCTTCGGTCCGCTCGATCTGCGCTCCGCCGGCAGATGCACGACGGGCCTGCTTCCCAGACGGGACGGGGAATTTTGCGCCCTTCAGCGGCCTTCCCAGGACGTCTACGAGGGTCACGGTGGAGGGGGCGGCGGTGACGCCCGGGATGATGAGTACGGGGCCGTCGGGGTCGTCGTCGGCGGTGTTCTTGTAGGGGGCGGCGGCAAGTTCGGCGAGCGCGGTAGCGACCTTGGCGCGCTTGTCGGCGGCGCGGCCGATGATTCGCTTCGTCAGGCCGAGTCCGGCTTGGTGCTTCAGCTCCCACCACGCTTCGCGGGCCTCGCGGGGGGTCATGTCCAGCCCGTGAATGGTCTTGAGGCGCCAGGAGCAGAACGCGGCGATCGGGTGGGCGATGCGGAACGCCCAGTCGGCGCGGCGCTCGTCCAGCGAGCGGCGCTTGTGCTTGGTGGCGCCGGTCTCCTTCTGAAGGGAGACGTACGACTCGACGGCCGCCACGGACAGCAGGGCGGCGAGGGCGAGTGCCCATCCGGCGACGGGGCCGAAGAGTTCGGTTCCGTGCTGGTGGTTGATGTAGGCGGCGACGGAGGCCAGGGCGAACGCTCCGACGCGATAGCGGCCGGCGGCTCCGCCCTTGAGTGCGGCGTCCAAGCCGTGGATGACGAAGACCCATGCGGCGGTCTCGACCACGAGGGCGAGGGACACGCCGATCCAGCCGAGCACCTGCCCGGGGGTAGAGGCGTTGTGGAGGCCGGAGAAGTAGTCGATCTGAAGCGGCATGCTCGCGCCGACGGAGACGGCGAAGGCCAGGGCGGTGATGATCAGCGACCGGCGCTTGGTCATCATCCGGCCGGTGCGCTCGGCGCGCTCGGCGCGGGCCCGGGACCGGCGACGCTTGGATGCGCCCTTGCCGTTCTCCTTCAGGGCCTGGCGCTCCAACTTGCCGCGAAGGGCAGCGGTCTTACGCTCCTCGCGCCCGACGACGGCACCGGACTTGGTGGCCTCGGCGGCGGCAGCGGCCTCACGGTTGACGGTGATCTGGTCGAAGGCCACCCGTGCCGCGCGGGTGCGGGGCGCGGGTGCGCTCTCGGGGGTGGTGGATTCGGGCCCGTTCACGCGCGGGCTCCCTTCGGGTGGGGCGTCCAGTCGCAGACGTACGCGAGTGCGCGGTAGAGCAGGTATCCGATGCCGCCCAGAGCGGCGAAGAACGTGATGGTGACGGCCACCAGGACGACGACCGCAGCGCCGGTCGCCAGGACCAGGAGCGCGAGCAGGACGGCCGGAACGGTCATCCACTTGTTCGCGTCCTCGATCGCCTCGGCGACGTTGACGGCGATGGTGCGGGTCTCGGTCCAGATGTGACCGAGCGTGAGGGAAAAGGCGCGGGTCACGCGGCCCACCCCCCGGCGAACGCCTCGTCGGTCTCGTCGGCCTCGAACCCATCGGCGTCGTCGGCCTGCGTCAGCTCGTCCGCGAGGACGAGGAGGCGGCCGTACGAGCGGGGGGTGTCGATGAATCCGGCGTCGAGCATGTCGGCCAGGGCCGCGAGGCGGGTCATGTCGTCGGCGAACGCGGCGAACAGGGCCTCGGTGCGGGCCTTACCGGTCAGGTCCTCGGGGATCTCGTACTCGTAGCCGAGGACGAGGTCGACGTCGAGGCCGATCACGGCCGACAGGTCGAGGCGGGCCTCGGTGTCGAGACCACGGGCCGCCGTGGCGATTCGCCGGACGGCGTCGGTTTCGGGCAAGGTGGTGCGCACGCGGATCAACTCCTCTGCTGAGTCGGCCCGCTTAGCGGCTCCGTTGCGTCTGACCACGCACGGGGCCGCGCCCCTTTTTAGGGACAGCGGGTCACGTCTTGATCGTCTTCATTCCTAGGAATGGGCGACCGGTTACGACCATGACATTGCCTGGGGATCACTGTCAACCATTCCTAGGAATGTGCTGTACTGAGAACACCCGACGGGAGGAGCGAGAGGGAATGGCCTCGAAGTGGAAGGCGCTGGCGGATCAACTCGCCGCAGAGATCCGCGACGGCACACGGCCGCCCGGTTCGTCGCTGCCGCACATCTTGGATCTGGTCGCACAAGGCAAGGGCTCCAAAGCGACCGTCAACAGGGCTTATCAGGAGTTGGAGGCGGCCGGTCTCGTCTCGTCACAGCGCGGCAGGGGGACGGTGGTCCGGGACCGTACCCGCGTGCGCGTGCCCCTGAGCCGGTACGAGCACGTCCTCGCACCGGGCGGGGCGCGCGGCCCGTGGGAAACCGCTACCGCCGAACAGGGCCTAGACGGGCGTATGGAGGTCGACGACCCGGCAGCCGAAACCCTCGACGCCCCGGACGACGTCGCCGACCGCCTCGAACTCGACGCGGGGGCGCCGGTCGTACGCCGTCGGCGTCGCGCCATGATCGGAAGGGAAGTGGTCGCGCTACAAACGGCGTGGTATCCCCTCGCTGTCGCCGAGGCCGCCGGGCTCGACAGTCCGCAGAAGATCAAGGGTGGCGTCCTCGGCGCGCTCGTAGGCGCCGGCATCGTGCCCACCGAGGCCGAGGAGTACGTGACCGCAGACGCCCCGAGCACAGAGCAGGCCGCCCAACTCTCCATAGGAGCTCGGGTTTCCGTGCTCCTGGTCGACCGGGTCACCCGGGACGAAACAGGCCGCGCTATCGAGCTCGTCCGGATTGCGGGCGCGGCGGACCGGCTGAGCCTGGTCTATGCGCCCCTCCCCCTCAAGATCCGCAAGTAGGCCCGCGGGGTAGACCTCCCGCTATACCGCGCAGTGCCGCACCACACAGGACGAGCGCCCGGCCCCGGAAGGGGTCGGGCGCTCTTGCGTTCCCGGCCGCCGTGCCCGCCGTCCGAACGGGTGGATTTTCCCTCGCGTACGCGGGCGCAGCCCTGATGGAGAGTGCCCAACTCGCCCTAATTCATGGGCCCTTGACGTTTTCGCGGCGTTCTGTCACGTTTCCATCCCGCCCACTCCGGGCGCACCGAGAGAGAGGTCGATCACCCCATGACGCGACTCACCGAGTACGACGAGAGGCAGGCCGCCGGACGGCTCCGCGTGGCCATCACGGCGTTCCGCTGGGCTGTTCACGCGGGCATCGTGCCCCGGCCGGACGCTTCCAAATGGACGTGGTCGCGGGCGACGGTTGAGGCGATGGACCGGGACGCCGTCGCGGCGGGACTGCCCGGCGACCCGCTGTCCGGTCGGCAGGCCGCGGACCGTATCGCCGAGGCCCTCGGCACGCCGAACGTTCCCGGTGAACCCACGGTCGTGACGGCGTTCGTCGTGCGCCGCTTCATGGCGGCCGGGCTGCTCACGGAGTTGTCCGGCAACCCCGACGGTTCCCTCGTCCACCCGTCCCAGGTGGCCGAGGTCTGCATCCGCGCGGACCTCGCCGAGCTCGTCGCGGCGAACTCCCCGCTCGGCCCGGACCAGGCCGCCGCCCGCCTCGGCGTGCGCCGTACGGACTGGGATCACATGGTTCGCCTCGGGTGGGTCACCCCGGCCGAGTGGCGGGAAGTGCAGTTCGGAACCAGCCGGGCCGGGGCGGTCGACGTGCCTCTCTACCGCACCGCCGAGGTCGACGCCCTGCCGGCCGCTCACTCCGAGGTCGATTGGTCCGCGCTGCGCGCCGTCGGGAAGGGGCGTCGCTCTCCGCTCGCCGCACTGGGGAGGTAGTCCTCGCGGCAGGCATGGCGAAGGGCCCCACGCTCGGGAGCGTGGGGCCCTTCGCCGTGGTGCCGGCGCCTCGCGGGTCAGTCGTCGTCAGGCGCTCGTCTTTGGTGTCGCGGCCGGGTGCCAGCACGTAGGCGCCGCTCAGGAAGTGCTCACGTCACGGGTGAGACGCAGTTCGATTGAGGTGAAGCGGTTGTACCGGTTGTGCGGTGGCTGGGGGCCGTCCCACTCGACCTCGTACAGGACATCACCCGGCTTGCCGCCCTTGAGTGGCACGGTGGCGGAGATGCGCCCGTGGTAGGACGGCATGACTGCGTATTCCACGAGGGCCCCAACGACCTTGCCTGTCCTGCCGCCGGGGTCGCAAATGCACCTCCTGTAGCCAGGCCATCCGCACGGCTTCGGGTGGAATGTCAGCGTCATGTCTGCCCTTCCCGGGGAGTTGGCGGGAGCCGCTCGGCACTCAAGGGCCGGACACGATGGCCACGATCAGAACCTCGCGTCGGGCCTCGTCGACCCGGTACAGGACGCTGGTCCACGCCAACCGGCCGCCGACGGTGATCAGCGCCGTATAGAGGCCGCCGACCCGATCCGGGTAGAGCTCGCCGCAGGTGTACGGCGATTCGGCGACTTGCTTCTCGAACCCGAGGACGGCGGCGCGTTCCTCGGCGGTGGCCGTGGCGAGTCCGGCCCGGCCGGTGTCGCTGTAGACGACGGACCAGGAAGTGCCGTCGGTCACCGGCTCGCCTCCTGGTGGCCGTCGGCGCCGAGAATCTCGTCGGAGGTCCAGCGCCGGGCGGCGGGGTCGGTCGAGGCGGCGACGGCGGCGAGGATCTCGGGCCGGGTGCGCATGACGAGGCGGTGCCGCCACATGCGGACGAGGGCGCCGTACTCCTCCGGGTTGTCGAGGTCGAGCTCGCCGAGCTGCGCCTCGAACTCCTCGCGGTCCGCGGTCGAGGCCGCGGTGAGCGCGGCTCGCAGTTGCGTGACGGTGCGGGGGCCGCCGCCGGGTTGGGTGCGGTACGGGTTGACGGGTTCCTCTGCGGGGAGGGCGCTCACGGGGTCACTCCTCGGTGGACTCGGCACCCGCGGGGCGGATGCGGATGGTGGTGGTGCCGCGGCCGTCGTCGCTCTCCTCGTACGGGGTGCCGGCGGCGTCGAGCTGGGCCCGGGTGACGGCGAGGGCGGACGTCTTCCCCGACCCCATGCCACCGGGGAACAGCTCCCGTTGGGAGAGGAACAGCGCGCGTTGCGCCTCGGGCGAGATCCCGCTCGTGCGACCCACGGCGATCACGCGCTCGGCGAGCTCGCGCGCCTGATCGGAGACGGCGGGGGCCAGGTCCTCAATCACGACGAGCGGCGGCTCGGGGCGGTCCTGCGGGGCGGCGCGCCCGCGGGCCTTGGGGGCGGGCTCGGGCTGACTGTCCATGGGAGTCCTTCCGGGCGGTCAGGGAGTGGCCTTGACGAGAGCGGAGCGGGTCCGGTGCTCGATGGGGGCGACAGCCTTCCCCCACTCGGTGATCACGCCGCTCGGGTGCCCTTTGCGGCCTTGGCCGCTTCGCGCTCCTCGGCGGCCTTGGCGAGCCATCCGGGGTGCTTGTTCTCGATCAAGGTCCGTAGGTACTGCGAGACGATGCCGGCGTCTTTGGCCACGGAGGACAGGTGACCCCATGCGGTCGACTTCACGGCCTCTTCAACGGCGGCATCCAACAGGGCCTCTTTGTCCTTCTTAGCCTGCGCCTCGGACGCCTCGGCCTTCGCCCGCAGCTTGGCGATTCGCGATTCGGTAGTCATGCACCGAGGATGACACGAAGACAGATGCACTACAAGCGAGACTTGTAGCTCAGGTGAGAGTGTGGAAGAGTGATCCCCCGGGTGGGCCGGAACCGCCGGACCCGTCTAGCTGCCGTTATGAGTCCAGCTCACAAAAAGTGAGGTCAGAGCATATGGGGAAGTTCGCTGCCGCCCTGAGTTCGAGCGAGAAGACGCTCCGGATCACGGTCGCGGCCCTGATGCGCGCCTGCGGTGAGAATCAGACGGCCTTGGCTCGCGGCCTGCGGATCACTCAGGGACAGGTCAGCCGGAAGCAGAACGGAAGCGCGGCGTGGTCCCTCGGCGACATCGACCGCCTGTCCGCCCACTACGGCATCCCGGTTCCGGATCTCCTGTGCGGCCCGACGCACGCCGTGGAAAAGCTGTCGCCTCGCCGGATCGCCGCCGTCGTCGGCGGATCGCAGGAGGTCATCACCGTCTGACCCCCTGCACAGGCCGTGCGCCTGTCCTCGACCTAGCTCCACACATGCGAAAAGCCCCGTCGGGGTCATGGGAGGTGGCACTCCTACCCGGCCGAGGCTTCCGCGTGGACCCTGCTCTAGGTCTGCGGCGGAGTCTACCCGCGCACCGCGTGGCCAGACACCCGCAGCGGACGGAAAGGCCAATTAGTGGCACCCCACCGCGACATCAGTCCCGATGACTGCCCCAACTGCCGGAAGGTGTACGGGGCCCTCGAAGAACACCAGACCGCCGACCCCGAGACGTGGCTCACCACTGAGACCCTCGGCCGGGTGGTCGGCCTCAAAAAGCGTGCTACGCAGGACCACTTGGCGCACCTGTTCGCGCACTCCCGTATCGACGCCGACCGGCGCACACCCCTGGGCGGCGGGATCGGTCAGCCGCTCTTGCCGGGCGCGCAAGACTGGGCGTCGAAGGTCGTAGCGCCGGACCCCACCTGTGCGAAATGTCTCGTCGCTCTCGCCGGGATCGGGTGGGAGGGGCAAGTTTCCATGGAGGAGCTCGCCAAGATCGCGGGCGTTGGTCTGCGGACGATCGAGCGCCACCGGCCGCACCTCGTACGCGCGGACCTCGTCCACTTCCGGGCGGTGCCGGTCCGTAAGGACGGGAAGAACCTGGGCCGGAAGGCGGACCGCTTCACCCTCATGTCCGGACTCACCGCGCCCCGCCTGGAAGGGGCGGCATGGGACGAGGCGCCGGCACGAGCCGAGTCGGTCGTCGACCGGGTCCGCTGGTTCGTCGGGGTCACCGACGACGAGCGGGATCTCGCCGTCAAGTCGGTTGCGTGGTGCCTGCGCAACGGGTGGCCCGAGGAGGCCCTCCTTCGTGCGCTCGACTCCTCGGAGAACCGGCAGGCGTACCGGCCGAACGGCTACCTGTCCAAGCTCCTGCGCAAGCTCCCGACGTCGTACGTCGTCCCGGCCCGGCAGGTGGTCACCCAGCGCACCGCGCCGCGTATGACCGAGTGCCGGATCTGCCGGACCGCCGTCAAGACCACGTTGCCCGGCCGTGTCCTGTGCGGCGGCCTCGTGTGCCTCGAAGTCGGCAGTGACCAGCCGCCCGCCGCGCCCGTCTTCCGGATCGCCTGAAAGGAGCCGTTGCCATGGGAAAGATCATCGACGCGATGCGGGCGCGGTTCCAGACGCGCAGCACCCCGAAGACGGCGCGCGGACAGTTCAACGCGCTCATGAGGAAGGAGAAGGGCAACACGGCGAAGGTGGCCGAGCGTCTCGGCGTCTCCCGCCGGACGGTGCAGCGGTACGTCAAGGGTGAGCGGAACATCGCCAAGTCGAAGCCCGAGATCCTTGACCGGCTGCAAAAGGAGGCCGCCAAGGATCATCAGCCGCGCGTCACCGCGAGGGCCCAGAAGGAGGCCCAGCGGCAGGGGATGACCATCGAGACGCGGGCCCGGTTCGGTTTCACGTCCGATGCGGGAAGCACGGACGATCCCCGGATGCGTCGCCTCACCGAGGACGTCCCGAGCGACCTGATTCCGAAGGTGTTCGAGGCTCTGCGCGACAACGACGAGGACAGGCTCGCCGAGCTCCTCGGGCAGGGCCTCGCCGAGGAGTATTTCCGCACGCCCGGTACTGAAGCCGCGGAACTCGACGTCGAGTTCACGGACATTGATTACATCGAATTGGACCTCCGGTGATGACGTTGACCGAGACCGCTTACGCCGCCTCTCTCCTGGTCCTCGACGCCAAGGACGGCGTCCTCGTCGGCCACCGTCCCGACGTGCAGAGCGTGGAAGTGCCGGCGGACGTCGTCGATCTGGCGACGGCCGCCGAGTGGGCCGTCGCGTACGGCCTGGGCGCTGGTCCGCTCTCGCAGTACGGGGAGGGGTCCGGCCCGCTCCTGGTCCTCACCGAGGCCGCTGTCGAGGCCCTCGGCCTGCCCGCGCAGCTCGACGACCGTAAGCGGCTGCGTGTGGGGGACGATCACCCCGCGGTCAAGGCCGTGGAAGAGGCCGGGTGGAAGCTCTCCCGCGCGGGTCTGTCGCCCTGGTCCTTCCTGTTCAAGAACCGCACCGAGGTTCACGTCGCCGTCGTGCCGTGGGGCGCGTTCTCCGATCATCTGCGGTGGGGCGGTATCGGGGACGTGCTCGATCCGGGCGCCCTCGCGTACGTCCTCGGCCTGTACGCCTCGCGCGTGATCACCCCGAGCGGCTCGACGGCCGCTTGCAGCCTCGCCCTGATGACCGCCGTACGGCCGCCGACTCGCCTCGTCCGGGACCGCGCGACGAACCGCCTCATGCGGGTGCCGGTCGACGGCTCCCTCTCGGCGCCGGTCGACCCGGCCCCGCCCGAGGCGCCGAACGAGCACCCCCTCGCCAAGGACCGCACCCGCGACGAGGCCCAGGACCCGGGTCACGTCATGGTCGAGGAGGCCCTCGTCTGGCATCGCGCGCCGACCGAGGCCGAGGCCGCCGCGCCGTACGTCGTGGGCGTCGATGTGAACGTGGCGTTCCTCGCGGCGGCCAGCCGCTTGACGGTGGGCCTCGGCGAGGCCGTCTACACCGACGGGCCGCGGTTCGACAAAAAGGTTCCGGGGGCGTGGCTCGTCGACCTGTCCGGCGCCGAGCTGCGGACGAAGGATCTCGTCACGAAGGAGTGGAAGACCCTCCCGGCCGAGTTCCCGAGTCCGTTCACCCCGGACGGCAAGGCGCCGGCGGGACCGGCCTGGTACGCCACGCCGACTCTCGCGTACGCGGTCGAGCTGGGGATCGAGGTCCGGCCCATCGCGGCGTGGCTGCGACCCGAAGCGGGCGGGTACCTCGACCTGTGGCACAACCGGCTGAGGGACGCCTACATGGACACCCTCGCCGATCTGGGCATCACGCCCGACATGCCCGAGGAGGCTTTCCTCGCGGCCATGGCCACGATCAAGGAGCGTGACCCCGAGGCCGTCGCCCTCCTGTCTGCAATCAAGCAGACGGCGAAAGGCGGGATCGGCAAGCTGAGGGAGAGGCCGCAGGGGAAGCGGGAGGGCCGTCACGCGCCGTGGCCTGCGCTGAAGCGGCCGACGTGGCGGCCGGACATTCGCGCCGCGGTGATCAGCGCGGCGCGGGTCGGCGCCCACAGGAAGATGGTCAAGACGTGGAACGCAACGGGTCTCGTCCCGCTCGCCGTCCTGTCGGACTGCATCATCTACCCCTCGGCGCACCCGACGGCCCGCGCGGTGGTGCCGCGCAAGCCGGACGGCACGCCCTTGCCCGGCGGGTTCCGCCTCGGGCCGAACCCCGGCTACTGCAAGGAGGAGGGCGTCCGCCCGATGCAGTGGTACCGGGAGACCGTAGCCAATGGCGCCAACCCTGCCCGGTTCATTAAGGAAGGCCGGGACGCCGTCCGCGAGGGCGAATAGAGGCGTACGCGCCCCTGTCCGATTCCGTCACAGCCCGAGAGGGAAGACACGATGACTCAGCCCATGACCCTGATCAGCACTCCCGGCCAGTTCGAGGAGCTGTGCCGAGCCTCTACCACCGTGGAGATTCCGGCGGGGTTCGACCGCTGGCACCCCAACGAGCTCATGCAGTGGCTCGGGGAGGTCGAGGACGACGAGACGGTTTCCGAGCCCGACTACTACCGCGCTCGTCAAGCGGTCTTCTATGCCTTGGGCATCGAACCCGAGGACGTTGGGGGAGCCTCCTGAAAGGCGCCCGTGAAGGGGCCCCGGCTATCTGCCGGGGCCCCTTCGCGTTCCCCACACCATCCCGAACTTTTCAACTCAACTAACAGTTTAACTTGTAGCTCTAATGCAAATGTGGGACTGTGGTCGGACGCCGCACACCCGAGCACAGGAGCCCCACCGAATGCCGACCGAGTACGCCACCCGGAGCCGGATCTCCATCGACCGTGGCCGCGCCGAGGCCGCCCTCGACTTCGAGCGCGCCGCCGGGAAGGGCAAGGCCCGCGCCGCCGCCGTCCGCCGCCTCGCGGTGATCTACCGGGTAGAGGCCCGTCATCCGTACAGGACGCTGCACTACAACCCGGCCAGCCCTGACGCTCCCCTGCCGACTCCCGATGAGCTGCACCTCGACTTGTCCGGCAGCCCCGAGCGCGTCGCCCGCTTCCTGTCCGCCGTCCCGCGCTACCTCGCCCGCGTCGAGGCCCTCGCCACCAAGGCGGCCCGCGTCTACGGCCGGTGGGCCCGCAGCGTGGCCGCCGAGGAGGCCCTCGAATACGTGGATGCCGGCGGGCGCCGCGCGTACGCCGCCCGATTCCGTGCCGCCGCGTTCGAGGCGGCCGTCGACTACTTCGGAATCTCCGCCCTTCCCCGCTACGTCGACCCGGCCGCCCCGATGTGGGACCAGGCCGCCCGCGTCGCGTGGGACCTCGTCAAAGACGAGGGGCCGGTGAACCTGTACGCGATGCACGACGAAGACGAGGCCGCCGAGCTCCTCGCCAACGCGGACGACACCCCGAACCCCTACGCCGAGGCACACGACCGCGAGTCCGCCGAGCTCGTCGCCGCCGAGCTGCGCCGCAGCGCCCGCCTGTTCGCCGCCCTCGACGGCGAGGAGCTCGCGCCCGCCGAGGCGCCGGTCGAGGAGGCCGCGGCCGAGGACATCGTCGAGGACCAGGAGGACGAGGAGCTCCCCCTCGTCCCGCTCACCCGGGTACAGCGCCGTTGGCTGCACACCGCCGCCGCGCACCCCGAGGGTCATTTCCCGAACGGCTGCAACCTGCGGACGCTCGCCGCTCTTGAGGCCGCCGGGTGTGTCGAGATCGCACCGCGCTACGCGTGGGGCCGCCGTGTGCGGATCGCCGACTCGTTGAAGCCGAACCCGGGCGTAGTCCAAATCTCGGCGGCGGGCCGTCGCCGGGCAGCGCACGAGGAGCGCGAGCGCGTCGTGATCGTGGCGTGCGGGCGCCGTAAGGCGGTGTACGCCGACGGCATCCACAAGGGGAAGCCGGTGATCGGTGCGCGGGCCGGTGAGCTTTACGTGGGGGACTATCACCGCGCGATGCGGCGGGCGGCCGACGTCCTCACCCGCGGCGGCCGGAGCGGGCGCGTGCTGATCCTGTCGGCAAAGTGGGGGCTCGTCGAGCTTGACCGGCACATCCTGAACTACGACTTGAAGGCGGGCGACCCGGGCACGGTCGACGGCGAGACGCTCCGCCGGCAGGCGCACGAGCTCGGGATCTCCGGGGCGGCCGTGACGGTCCTCGGCGGCCAGGCGTACGTCAAGCTCGCCGGGGAGGTCTGGGACGACTTCACCGCGCTCCTCGCGGGCACGCGCGGGATCGGCGAGCAGCTCGCCCGCCTCGCTGACATCTACTCCCCGGCCCGGACCGCGGCCGAGGACGTCGTCGAGCTCGTCGAGGAGACGGCGGCCGAGGACGTCGTCGAGGACCAGGGCCAGGAGGCCGCCGAACTCCACGGCTCCCCCGCCCCGGCGCGGCCGGTCGAGCTCGCCCCCTCGGCCGCTTGGTCGCGGCTCTTGTCGCGCGGGTTGTCGCGCCCTGCGTTGTCGTGCGGGTCAACCTGGGCAGACTCCTCCTTTCCCCGGCCCTGCGGCCGACCCGAAAGGCTGCGGGGCGCCGGGTCGGGGGCGGGTGTCCCTCGAACCGGTGGAGCGTCGCGCGGCGGGGGGACAGTCCGCCGGTATCGGGCACGGCTATGCCGGGCGGCGCGGGGAATCACCGCCCCGTCACAGGTCGAGCTGTGTCACGACACTTACGGGCGGTAGCCACTCGCCGCGAGCCGGTCGCAGAGGTCAACAATGCGGGTACGGCCAGGGCCAAACGGTGAGTGGACCATGGGCGGCGCAGTATCGTGCGGCTCATGTTCATTGCCACCATCTCCCCCCGTTCGACGGGGAAGACGACGATCATGGCGTGGCTGTTGCATGCGCTACATGAACGCGGCTATCCCGTCACCGGGTTCGACGCTGACGAATCCGAGCAGTTGTACCGCTGGTGGGAGGCACGCCCCGACGGTAGTTACCCCTTCGAGGTTCACCGTCTCGCCAACGGCCGGTTCCATGAGGAGGCTCCGAGGCTGTTGCCCGACGGGCACATTGGCGGTGTCGACTGCGGCCACTTGGAGAATCACGCGGGAATCGGCTGGAGCGTCCTTCGTGTCGCGGACCTCGCCATCGTCGCGTGCGCTGCGACCAACAGCGACGTCGAGCGTATGGAAGAACTTCCGATGGACCACTTCATCAACCAAGTCATTCCGAAGCGCGCGGATAAGAAGAAGCCCAACACATGGGTGTTGCTGTGCCGTGTCCAGCCGGGCAGCACTGTGCAGCCAAAGGGCATCCGCAAGGGTCTGATGGCTGACGAGTGGAACGTCTTCACGACCATGATCCCGTCGATTCAGTTGTACGCGAGCACCGCCGAGGGAGTACCGATCAAGGCGGCCGGGTCGGCGTTCGACGAGCTCGTGACGGAGATGGAACACCGGGGGCTGATCAGCAAGTGAGCCCGACGGTAGATCCTGAGGAGCTGCGTCGGCGGCGGCGCGAGCGTCGCGGCCGGGGCGATAGCTCGGACGGTCCCGAGAGCGGCGCTTCCGGGACCGTCGAGGTGCGCGGAGAGCCGGTTTTCGCTCAGGGGCGCCCACAGCCGATGTTGAGGGTCGAGGATCTCCCGGACCCCATCGACGCGCCCGAGGCGCAAGGCCCCCTCAGCAGTGACGAAGCGGAGCGGTGGGAGCTGTGCAAGCGCAGCTTTGAGCAGTACCGACAGGCTTGGTGGGTGGCAGCCAAGGCGTTGGACATCTCGCTCCGGGGGCGGCTGTGGCGTGCCGAGTACGACACGGCCGAGGCGTTCATCGGTGATGTGGCGGGCATGTCGACGTCGAACGCTTACCGTCAGATCGCGGGTGCGGAGGTCGCGGCGGTACTGGCCTCTCCCCCAAGAATCGAACTTGAATCGAACGATCTGTCCCGCATGCGGGACTCGGCGGAAGTGCGGGACCCCGAACCCACACAGGACCCCGAGCCCGGCCCCGGCTCCGAGCCCCTGGTGATCAGCCAGCGGGCGGCCGAGGCCCTCACCCGCGTACGTGAGGACTATGGGGCCACGGCGGCGGCCGACGCGTACCGCACGGTCGCCGAAGTGACCGGCAAGGACAAGGTCAGCCAGAAGACCATCACCGGCATCGTGCAGCAGCTTCCCCGGAAGAAGGACACGGAGCTGAGCGAGGACGAGCTCAAGGAGCGCGTCCGCACCCTGGCCGTGAAGCAGACCGAGAAGGAAGCCGCCGCAAAGAAGGTCGCTACCGACCCGGTCGAAGTGTTCCGTAAGTACGTGGACATCGTGGAGGCGTTCGCGGAGAAGACCGGCGGCATGTCGGCGGCCTACGACAAGGCCGCGAGCGTCGACAAGGCCAAGGCCGACGAGATCGCCAAACAGGTGCGGGACCACATGGCACGTGCGGCGGAGAACTTCCCGAACGTGTAGGAGACAGTCAGGCCGAGGGCCCGTGTCTGCGAAGTGCTCGCAGACACGGGCCCTCGGCGTTCGAGCGGGCACTCCGACGGAAATCCGTGATCACGATCCGGCGTGCCCGACGGATACTTGCATGATGATGAGCGCGGTACGGGGGGTGTCTGATGACTGACCAGACGTCGCATGTCGAGTTGGCCGAGCGCATGGACCAGGAAGAGACGGCCCCCGAAGGGCGTTGGATGCCCCTCGCCGAGTGCGCACTCAACCCCCGCAATCCCCGAGACAACGGCCTCCCCGACGACCTGTCCGACCTCGAAGGAATCCAGGAGCGGCAGCTCCAAAGCTGTCTTGCCATCACGGTTGGCGCCTATCTGCGTCTGTGGCCGGCAGACCGGCAGCACTTCGAGGCCGGGGCCAACGTCGTGATCATCAACGGCAACCGGCGCCGACGCGCGGCCGAGAAGTACGGGCGCATCAACCTGTACGTCGTCACTGACGACACGATCGCGACGAGTCGCGCGGACGTGATGAGGGCGGCGTACGACGAGAACACGAAGCGACGCGACTTCGACCCGATCGAGGAGGCCCTCGCCGTCGTGGGGATCGTGGCGGAGTACGCGACCGCCAAGGATGCCGCTGCGGCACAGGGTTGGTCTCAGCCGTGGATCTCGCACCGAAAGAACCTGCTCAAGATTCATCCCGTACTTCAGGAGGAGGTACGGGCCAGGGCCCGCGGCGAGGAGGGCCTTTCGATCAACGTCGCTCGGCGCCTCGGCGCCGTGAAGGGGATCAGCGGCATGGAGCTCGGCGCACAGCGCCAGGCCCTCGCCGAGCTCCTTCGCGCCGACGCTGAAGCGAGCAAGGAACGGAAGGCCGTCCGGCGCAGGGCCCGCAAGAACTCCGACAAGCCTGCCCCGAACCCGGGCCCACAGCCTTCCGAGTCAACACCGACGGAGCCCTCGAAGGCACCCGCCGGGGCCGGTGACTCCTCGTCGGCGGGCCCGGAATTTTCCGCGGAAAACTCGAACGGGGTGGTACTGCCCGAGCAGCGGGCCGCCGTCGAGGCCGCGCCGGCGGGCGAGGAGACGGCGGGCGGCGGGCAGCGTGAGCCCGAGGCGTCTCCCGCGGGCGTACCGATCACGACCCATGTCCCGGCCCCTGTGGCGGCCGTGTTCAAGCAGGTAGCCGATCACCTCTCGCACGGCCACCGCGTGCCGGTCGCAGTGGCGGACGTCGTCGGCCTGGTCCTGGAGTACGCGGCGCGCAACGGCGTGCCCCCTCTCCCGGCCCTGTCCGTCCGGGTCGAGAGCCGCTACGGCGAACAGCTCGGCGACGGGGGCGCACGGTTCGAGTGGCGCCCTGCCGGAGCGGAGACCGTTCGGACGGCCGAGCGGCAACCCAAGGGACATCCGGCGTCCGGCTTCGTCAATCCGCTGTGCGCGGCGCCGATCCGCCCGAACGGCCAGCCGTGCGACAGGCTCGTGATCTGGAAGGTTCAGGACCCCGAGCGCGGCACGTTCTACTACTGCGACACCGACCTCCCCGCCGAGGACGTTCCGCCCGGCATCTGGCGCGGCTAGCGCGTCAGACGCGGACGGCGCGGCCCCGGGAACTCTCTGCGTTCCTGGGGCCGCGCCGTTGCGTGCGGGGAGCTCGGTCTCATCCCCCCTCAGCCGTGCGGGCCGGGACGGTGCCGGGCATTCCGTCTGACCATGCGAACTCGCCGTTGTCGTGATCGTCGCCGTCGTGGCCGGGTTCGTCACCACACTGGTTCCACTCCCCGAGAGAGTGAGGGTCGACCGCCTCGGCCTCCCAAGCCACACTCAGCGCGGTACAGCACTCGGCTTCGAGCTCCTCGGCGTCCGGCGGCGGCGGGAAGAGACCCGCGGCGACGAGTGCGGCGGCGGCCATCTCCTCGGCCGTCTTCCATCCGACGCCGTCCCGGCGCCCTGCCTCCCTGGCGGCGTCGATAGCGCGGCCGTACTCGTCGGCGTCGAGGATGCGCAGAGGGGCCGGCAGGGGGACCGGCGCCACGATCGGGCCGACCGTGGCGGGTTCGGTGTTGGTCATGGACGGGCGTCCTCCTGGGGTTCGAGCGGGCGCCGGTCGAGTCTCTCCCGTTCACCCCGCGACGGCGAGGGTATCGGCCGAACCCGCCACGGGTGCACGGGCAGTCGAGGCCCCGCCATGGCCCGCGCGGCAATTCCGCAGGTGGGACCGAACCCGCCATCCCGTGCACCCCCTCGGGGGCGAGTCCGCCATCCCGTGCACCCCTGCGGGACGTCGCGCCTGGTCCTGCGCCTGTGACCTGAGGGAGTTCGGTCCCGCCGGTGGCTCTGAAACCGCCATTCGGTGCACCCCCCTTATGGCCTGCGGTTATGCCGCTTGCCCATATTTCATGAGCTGGGGACATACGCCACTCGGGCTCGGAGTGCGGGGCCACGCCTCCCGCATTTTGTAACTCACCTTGTAGTTGACCTACAAACTGTGCCACGATGGGGGCTCCGCACCAACCGAGAGGAAGCCGCCCCACATGCCCAACACCGACAGCAACCACAGCAAGGCCGCCGAGACGACGACCGGCGGTGCACCCCTCTACAAGCGGGCGGGGCTCCGTCACGCGGAGGTCGGCCGCGGCCGTCGGGTGCACTACTCCCCGGGCAACGACGACAGCGTGTGCGGCCGGGGGATCACCTCGTACCTGAGCATCGAGGAGGCCGCGGCCCGTTTCGACCGCGGCGACGAGCTGTGCGCCCCGTGCGTGAAGGGGGCCGAAGAAATCGCCTACGCCAAGAGCCTTGCCGCGGCCTCGCCCGCCGCGCGGGCCGCCGCCGAGCTCGCCGAGGTCGTCGCCGACGCGGACGAGGCGAACCGCCGGTTCCGTGACGCGATGGACAGCGTCACCCGCACGAACAACACGTCGTCGCTGTCCCTGCTCGCACGTTGGACGGCGTCGCTGTGGCCGCACGTCGACCAGACGGGCGCCCCCGAGGAGTTCCGTCGCCTCATGACGTGGGCCGCCGGTACAACTCACCTCGCCACCCTCGCCGGGATCGCTCGCCGTGCGGGTCACCTGTGGGACCACCCCGAGGACGCCGTCGAGGGGCGCATGTTCCTGGTCGACGCCGACACCCGGCCCATGTTCGCCGACGTGGTCCCGGCCGCGCGGCCCTCGTTCGGCGAGGTTCTCGTGATCGTCCGCGCCGCCGAGGTCCGGGCGGGCGACACCGTCCTCGGGTGCACGGTCGAGGGGGTGAGCGTCGAGAGCGCCACCCTGCGGGACGTCATCGAGCACCCGGACCCGTACACCGCCAATCCCCGGCCGTACGACCCGGCGTGCGGTTGCCCCGGCTGCGAACAGGCCAAGTCCTGGGCGGGCCCGGTGGTCACGCTCGCACCCGAGGGCGAGACGCCGTGGGAGGCGTGCGACCCGGTTCCGGCCGCGGCCCCCGTCCTGATCCGCGCGGGCCGCCGGAAGTCGACCGAGGCCGCCGTCGAGGCGCCGCAGGCCCCGGCGCCCGAGCGGGTCGTGTGCGGTGACGGCCGCGAGCGCGTCGTGACCGGCACCACCAACCGGCCCGGCGAGCCTGCCCGGGTCGTCGTCGAGGGCGGGGCCGAGTGGCTCGCCGACGAGTGCCTTCCGGTCCGCCCGGCCGTGGCGGGTGTTGCCCCCGAGGACGCCACCGACCCCGACGCCGTGGCGGCGCTCGCCGTCCTCGCCGAGCTGCGCCTCGCCACCGTCACGGACGAGCACGACATCACCGGGGGCGACGACTACGACAAGACAGCGAACGGCGCCCTCGTTGATCCGCGCGGAAACGGGCGCGTGGCGGTGTACTGGCTCGTCGAGGGTCTCTACGTGACGGCGGACCGCCGGAAGCCGCACCGCACCGAGCTGCGCATCATCGCCGACAAGTTCCGCGCGGCCGGGTGGAGGATCGAGCCGGGTCCCCACGGGTGCGTGTTCGTCTGGCGGCCGTCCGCCGAGGCGTAACAGCAACGCCCGGCCCCACCAGGGAGCCGGGCGCCGAGCGAGGGGCCCCGCCGCGCACCACGCGGCGGGGCCCCTCGGCGTTCCATCGGGGCTGCGGTTCTACAGCAGTTGTACGGGCGGAATCCAGCGCGCAGAGGCCATCCACCCCGACCGGGATTTGAGCGCTGCTTTCATCTCATCAGTGGTCGGGTGGCGGACGTCCGGCAGCCAGACCACGACCACCTGTGCGCGCTGACGGGCAAGGTCCCACCACAGGGACGGGGGGTCGGCGAGTTCCATCACCACGTGCACCTCTCCCTCAGCACCCGGCTTGTTGAGCGCCAGGAGAACCGGGCCGGTGGGGTCCTGCCAGAAGTGCCACGGACCCCCGTCGCCCGGCGCCTCTTGGTCAAGCGGAGTCAGCGAGGCGTACACGGGGAACCGCTCGATCTCCGCCTGTCCGGCGCCGCCGTAGGGCGAGAGCACGACCGCCGCCGTCAGTGCCTCGCCGACGGGGAACGCGGTCGGCTGAGCGATCAACTGCGGCACATTCCGTTGACGCTGCTCATGTCCCTGAATGTTCACCATGACCGCGGCTCCATCAGGGACCAGTCGGCGGCCGTGGGCTGCGGGTCGTGGTCGACGGCCGGCACCAGCGACGGCGGCCCGAGCTCGTTCTCGTCGGGGCCGTCGTAGTCCTCGGGCGGTGCGCCGATCGGGTCGGCGTAGTCGTCGGGGCCGGGGTCGTCGTCGAGGTAGTCGGGCTCGTCCTCCTGGCCCTCCTCGGCGAGCGGCTCCTCGTGCTCCTGGTCCTCGTCGTCGTACCGGTCGTAGTCGTCCTCGGGGGTGGGGTAGTTGTCGGGGTCGAGTTCCTCCTCGTCCCCTTCCTCGGGGTCGTGGTCGGGGAAGTTGGGGTGCCTGATCCCCTGATAGATCACCGTCACGGTGGGGCCGCCGAGTCCGTCCGACAGGGTCCGTTCGGTCCCGTCGAGCTCGTCCCGGTTGCGGACCGCGCCCCACGGGAGCTCGGGGAGTTCGACCGTGGTCTCGTAGGTCTCGCCGCAGTCGGTGCAGCGGTATACGTCGTACCAAGCGGTGAGGCTGAACATGCTTCCCGGGTGGCGGTCGACGTGCTGCATGGGCCCCGGGCACGGCCCTTCGTCGACGTACTCGATCCCGCACGGGGCGCCGTGGTAGCACTTGGGCCCCGAGCACCGGCACGGCTGTTCAGCCTCGGTGGGGCGCCACACGGCCTCGGCGTGCGCCCTCTGCTCGGGGGTGGCCTCGGCGGGGAGTGCCCGGACGCCGAGCTCCTCGGCGGTGATGCCGAGCTCGGCCTCGGCGGCGGTGGGTTCGAGGACGTACGCCACTGCGGCCGGGGCGGGTGCCGGCGCCTCCTCGGTGGTGGCGGGTTCTGCGGCTGCGGCCTCGGCCCGTGCGCGGTTCAGCGCGTCGTGATACCCGATACCCTCGGTGTCTTGGATCTCTCGCGCCCGCTTCCGTGCGGCGTCACGCTTCGGCATGGCGATGCCCTCCCGGTTCCGGGTCACGGTCCCCACGCCACCCGCCCGGTACGGAACGGATCGTCAGCTCACTGCCTGCGGACCGGTTTCCCGAGGGACCTTCTACCGTCGGTGCCCTGGCACGGCGTGGGCGCGCGGGCGGCGGTATGGGCGGCGGTCCCGCCCTACCGAGAACCGTATCGGAGGGCACCGACAACAGGGCGGCGAACCGGGGGCGGCCCTACTTCCGGGGCAGGCCAGTGCACCCGGGGTAGGGCACCCATCGGCAGCTCGGCGCGCGGCCGTTGCAGCGCGGGCATACGGCCGTGGTGGACGTCAGGGGCAGGCCGTAGACCCACATGAGGCAGGAGGGCGCCCGGAAGGGGCCGGGTTCGGTCGGCCGTCGGTGCAGGGGCGGGAGCCGGTTCCATCGGCGGTCGGCGGCCGTGCGGCCCGATGGCTTCCCGGCGGGTTCGGTCCGGTGCTGCTCTAGCCAGTAGTCGAGGGGTGCGCGTTCCTGCCGCGAGAGTGCGCCGGCGGGAACGAGCTCGGCGACGACGGCCTCGACCCACGCCTCGGGGGAGGCTCCGCGCTTCCTGCGCCGCTCCTCCCACTTCCACATGAGCTCGGCGAGAGCGACGGCCTCGGGGTAGACGACGACCGGTGCGGCCCGGCGGCGGTGCCGGGTCATGCCGAGGGTGTCCTCGCGTGCGTGCCAGAGGTCGGCGACGTCCTTCCCGAGCTCTCGGCCGGGGCCGCGGCGGCGGGGGAGGGAGACCCACCACCAGAGCATGACCTGATGGGCGTCCGCGAGGAGGGCGTCACCGACCGGTCCGAGGCGGTGGACGAGTTGTCGGTGTCGGTGCAGTGCCCGGCCGAGCTCGGGGACGGGACCGGTGTCGACGAGGTATCCGCCGTCATCCCCGGCGAGCCACCGACGGCCGCAGGGGCACGGCCGCCAACGGTGGCCGGTGGCGGCGAGCCACGCCCCGGGTTCCATGCACAGGGGGCAGGCCGGGAGGGGAGCGGCGGCGAGCTCCTCGGGCCACGGCTCGATGCGTACGGCCTCGACGTCGGCGACGCGGTCCGGGTGGGTGCTGGGGAGGGCGCGGGACAGTTGGTCGGGTTCCCGCTCGACGAGGGCGGCGAGCCGGGCGAGGGCCTCGGCGGGGAGGAGGGCCTCCTCCCGCTGCGGGTCGAGGCCGTCGTCGGGGAGGTCGAGGCCGTCGTCGAGGACGGCCAGGAGGCGGGGAACGTCAACGCCGTTGGCGGCGGCCGTGCGGGCGAGGAACGAGGCCGTCGTCTCGCCGTGGATGAGCGGGACGCGGATCGGTAGGTCAGCCGTCGTGAGCGGTGCGGACGACGGGGCGGTGTCGGTCATGGCGGCACCGTCCCACAGGCCGCCGACAGACGTCCCCCGGACGAGGGACCTCGCGGACAGGGGTCCGGACCGGCGCGGGGCCCGGCCCCTTTCCTGACGCGCACCTGTCAAGTTCTGGGGAAGTGCCGGCGCCTGTCCCGACCGGCCCGGGGCCGGGCCGAGGAGGGCGGCGCCCGCCCCCCACTCCTCGGCAGTGTTCGCCCCAGTCCGCCCGTCGGCAACGCCCGCTCTGCACCCCCGGACGGTTGTCGCGTGCCCTGTCGCGTGCCCTGTCGCGTGGCGCCCTGTCGTGTGCTGTGACCTGCGGGAACACCCCTGTTCCCCCGGGCCTCGGCCGGACCCGACAGGGGTCCGCCGACAGGGGCCGCCGCCGCGGCCGAGTGCGGCTCACGCGGCGCCGCGCCCCCTGCCCCGGGGGCCGCGGCGAGCATCCCACGGACCGGCGCCGCCACCGGCGCCCGGCGCGCCGAGGGACGGGCCGCCGCGCCGTGGGCGCGGCCGTCGAGGGTGACCCGCGTATCGGCGAGCACCTGGGACCCCGGGGGAAGTTCGAGGCGTACGGGCCCGCGTTCGAGCATGAGCCGGACCGGCGGGGCGGGGAGCATCGGGGGCACCTGGACGCGCGGGAACCCGTGCGCGCCTGCCTGCGCCTGCACGTCCCCGGATCGCACGTGATCGGCGACTAGGGCCCGCTGTTCATCCGTCCAGAGCTGTTCCGCGAACGCGTACAGGGCGCGCTGATAGGCCAGGGCGCGCCGGTACCAGACGCGTCGGGCGCGCTTGACGGTCGCACCGGTCACGGCCATGCCCATGAACGGCGACACCGCATCGGCCGCCATCTGCGCCATGTTCCGGATGCCGACCCCGCGCCCTACGTGCTGCCAGGGGTAATCCCACCGGAAGCCGACCAACAGCGCTAGCTGTTGCTGTGTGAACGCCTTCCCCAGGGAGGCGCAGCCCTGCGGTTCGTCCGCACGCCGCAGGGTGGCGCCGTACCACGTGGCGGTGACGCACTGGGACACCACGTCAGCCGAGAACGAGCCGCCGCCTTTGGGCCTGCCCGTCTTGGGGTCGATGCCGCGCACGCCGCGCGTGTCCACCACCAGCCCGGAATCCCACCCGAGCGCCTGCGCCACGGTGAGCGCGGGCAGCGGCTGACGTCCACCCAGGAAGTCAACCCGGTACGCCATATCGGGCCGGTTGGCGGGGATCTTGTCCTTCCGGCCGCCCCACAATCCGGCCTCATAGGCGCGCACCTCGTCACGGTCGGCCGTGCACACGGCGCCCGCGGGCTCCCCGTCGCGTACGGCGACCATCCACGTACGCGACCGGCGCGACGCGGCCCCGTACCGGGATGCGCATTCCACCTGGAACGACACCCAATCGAACTCCAGCGACTCGCGGAGTTCGGTTTCGATCGCCGCGCACAGGGGGGCCGCAGACTTCATGAGGTTGTCCGACTGCTCCATGGTCACCGACTGGAGAGCACCGCCCCCCTTGATCATGACCATGGGCCACAGGAGAACTTCCGCCATGAGCGCGGTTCGCTGGTCGGCGCACGCCTCCAGCGCGGCGGCGCGGAACTCATCCGGGGTGCCCGCCGCGGCGGCGCGCCCACTCATGCAGTGCTGAGTTTCGATCCACTGCGTGCAGTCGTCGCCGCACTCGTCGGTGTCCTCGTCGTGCGTGCCGCACACCATCTGCCATGAACCCTCGTACGCGTCCGGGTCCCATGCCGCCTCGCGGTACTTGTCGCCTTCCTGCTGCGGCTCGTAGTCGTGCGGGCCGCCGTAGTCCTGGCACACGTCCTCAACCTCGATGTGCCCGAGCCACTCCGCCGCGTGAAACATGACGTCCATGAACCGCTCAACCTCAGCGGGCTTGACCCCCGACCCCTTCCCGCCCCGGCTGATCGTGGGGCACGGCGTGGAGAAGTGCAGCCGCTCAACCGTCATCAGCACGGGGTGCCGCGGGTCCACCGTGCGCACGTCCGCGTGAATGATCGTGTACCCGGCGGCGCGCGCCGTCGCCGCCGCGTCCGCCTCGATCTCGATTCCCACCGCGTCCACGTCTGCGCTGTCGTCGCCGCCCAGGGCGAGGCGCTGCCCCTCCGACATGCCGCCGGGGCCGTGGCAGATGTGCACCTGACGTTCCGGAGCGCCCGCGACGCGACGCCGCGCCCAGCGGGCAGGCCACGGCGCGGCGAACGCCGTGCACGTCTCACAGTCGGCGCACTCGCGGCCGTCGGCGCAGGTGACACAGTGCGAGTCGCACCACCAGTCAGCCGCCCGCATCGCATCCTCGTTGCCGTGCGCAGCAATCAGCGCATCACGCAGCGCCGCACCGTCCTGCGGCACGGGAGCGACCGGCGCCCCCTCGGCGGCACTGCCCGCCGCATTGGTTGACGCGTTCGCGTCAAGTTCCCGGGAAAACCCCCCTACCCCACCGGGGGCCGCACCCTCATTTGATGCGTTCGCGTCAAGTTCCCGGAACTGCGCCACCGGCCGAGGGGCAGCGACGCCCGGCACGGCGCCGCCGTCGCCCTCCCACGCCGCCGCAGTTCCGGGGTCGGACACACCGGCCGGAGCCGGAGCGCTCACCATCGCCGCCGGCGCGACCGGCGCCGGGGCGGCCTGGTCCTGGTGCTCGGCCGCCCGCTCCGCCTCGGCGGCCTCCGGAGCGGGCTCCGGGGTGACGTCGCGCGGGTCGGCGGGGATCTCCTCACCCGCCAGGGCGGCCCGCATCTGCTCGGCCGACATGCGCCCGCTCACCTCGTCATAGGGGAGCGTGTACGTGCTGCCCTTGTGCCGGGTCTCCGCTGTTGCCGCGCGGGTGACCACTCGGCAGCCGCCGACGGCGCCGACGGCGCCGCCGTCATACGCGGCGTGGATGTGCGGCACGGTCACTGTCTTGGCGTTGACCCGGGTCACCTCGTACCAGGACCCCCGCCACCGCACGAAATCGCCCTTCAGGAAGTCGGCCCGACCCCACACCTTGAAGCCGCGCCGCTCCGCCTCCTTGATCGTCTCCGCCCAGTACGTCAGTTCTTCGTCGTACTCGGCCAGACGGCGCGTCAACTCCTCCCGGCGCGCCTCGGACGGCTCGCGTCGCCACACATCAGCCGTACGGCCCTTGTCGTCAACGCCGTCCCGCTCCCGCAGAACGCCGCGCCGCTCCGCCTCCAGCTTCTCGATACGGCGCAGCGTGCGCCCCGGGTTCTTCCGGTACCGCTCGTACGCGTCCGCCGCCGCCGCACGGGATGCCCAGTAACCGGCCCGCTCGCCCTCGGCGATGCTCTTACGCATCGCGTTGTGCATGCGCTCTTGATCCCTGCGGGCGCGCCCCTCCGAATGGTGGCCCACCAAGATCGGCTGCCCCATCCAGAACCGTTCGCCGATCCGGTCCGAGGTATCCCGCGCCGACTGCGACGATGCCGCCGCACGTCCGGCGCGGTCCGCGTACCGCTGCGCCCGGTCCTCGGCCGCATCCACGCGGGCGGCCTCCCGCTCGGCGAACGACATGGTTTCTTCGATCACCACAGCGCACGACAGGCCGAGTGCGCGCACCGCATCCGCAGCCCGGTTGATCTTCCACCGGTCGGCGCCCTTGTAGCGGCTGCCACGGATGAAGATTCCCGGGGTACGCCGGTAGGTCCAGCCCAGCGAGCGCAACGCTTCCCACACCCCGTCACCCCTGGCGGAGCCCTCCACAGTGGTGCCGTCTTCGTGGGTGTGCCGAATGACGATGTCCGCCGCCTCGGCCTCCTCTCCCGGGGTCATATTTGACGCGCACGCGTCAAGTTCCCGGGAAAGCCCCCCTTCCCCGCCGGGGGTCGAGTCGCTCTTTGAAGTGTTCGCGTCAAGTTCCCGGAACTGCGCCACCCCCCGAGGGACGGCGACGCCCGGCACCGCGCCGCCCTCTGCCTCCCACACGTCCACCCCGGACGGGTCGGACACCACGTCAGCCGCCCGCGCGGACATCTCGTCACGGGGTGCCGGCGGGGGGAGCTCTCCGCCCTCCCGCGCGAGCGCTCCGCCCTCGCCCTCCCACCCGTCCAGGTCGACCGCATCCGCGTGCGCGTCCGGCCGCGCGTCCTCGGCCAGAACCCCCGGCGCCTTGCACTCCTGAGAGATCGTGGCGTTCACCGCGTGGAGCGTCGCCACGATGTCCAGCCGGACCCCGTCCACCCATGCACCCGACGCGGTCACGTCGTACAGACCGGCCGACCACACCGCGCGCACTTCCCCCGGAACCTTGCCCGTGGCCCGCCCCCCAGCGCGCACGGTCACCGTGGCGCCCTGACGCTGCATTGCGACGGTCCACCCGTTCGCCGTCGCCGTCTCGGCGAACGCCACGGCAGCCATAGGCAGCCACACACCCGGCGCCGCCTCCGTCTCCGCCACGACCGGCGCACCCGCGTAACCGTCCTGCCAGTCCTCCAACTGGGCCGCCGTCGGCGCCTTACCCGCCGCCGGGATCTTCGGCGCCTTCCACAGCTGAACAAGGGCCTTGACCGACGCTGACGCCTGCCCCTTCTCAATCCCGCCCGTACGCCCGTGCGTCTTCTTCGACGGGAGGTCACGCCCGATCAGCGCCCGCCCCTCGTCACGGGCCGACACGGCATCCGCGAGGAGATCCACGAACGCGCGACGCTCCGCCATGCCCGGCGCGAGCTCCATGTCCGGGTTCACCCCGGCATCGGCGGGAAGCTCGAACATGACCGCCGTACCGCCGTCGGCGGACACCCACGCCCCACGACCGGCCGGAACATCCCCAGACACGGCACGCGCGAGGAACGCACGCGCCGACTGCGACCGGCGCCCCGGTTCCGTGGCCTCCTCCTCCAAACCGGACAGCTCACGCTCACACCGCCGGACCGCGGCCCGCGCGTCCATCCGCCGCCTGTCCGCCGCCCAAGACGCCTCGCGGGCACGCTCCGACCACCCGCCGGACGTCTCGTAATGCACCGCCACCCGCTCACCCAGCACACCAGCCGACCGGCGTACTTCCTGGTGAAGGTCGTACGCGTCCCGCCGCCACGCCGCGCACGTCTCCGCGTACTCCTCCGCCACCGTCAGCCGCTCACGCGCCACGGTCAGCGCGCGGCGCGCACGCTCCGTCAGCCACGCCCGCGACACCCGCACCGTGCCCTCATACGGGCCACGGAACGCCACCGGGAACACCCCGCCCCCCTTGCCGTGGCAGATCACCGGCAGCACCTCGACCGCGCCCCCGTCGGTCTCCCACCCGTCCACCCCGCCGGGGTCCGACACGACGTCAGGCAACACCGCCGGACGCTCTTTTGACGCGTACGCGTCAAGTTCCCGGGAAAACCCCCCTTCCCCACCGGGGGCCGAGTCGTTCTTTGACGTGTCCGCGTCAAGTTCCCTGGATTGCGGCTCCTCCGCGCGCTGGTCACCCTCGGGGGCAGTCTCGCCCGTCGGCCCACCCTGGGCAGCGTCGACCGCAGTCCGCGCGCGGACCGGCGCACCCTCGCCGGCGACCTGGGCCACCACCCACGCGCCAGAGTCCGGCGTCGAGTAGTCGACGGGCACCCGGGCGTGACCGCGGCCCGGGACGTCGCCGATCACCTCGGTACCGTCGACCACGCACGCGCCGGACCCATCGAGCCGCACCCGGACCACGCGCACCCAAGAGCCGCGGCCCGGAACGTTCACGAGAGACCCAACGGGCAGCGTGGCGCGCGCGTCTCCCTCGACCTTGCGAGGCTCGCCGAGTGCGTACCCGCCATCGATCCGGGCAGCCTCGGCGCGCTCACGCTCCCTGTCTGCCTCCCGCTCGGCCCACAACTCCGCCTCGGTCGCGTACTCCGCGTACGCGAACAGCTCACCCGCGCGCCGAGCGTCCCGTTCCGCAGCGTCCGCCAGAATCCGGGCACGCTCGGCGCACTGTCGCGCGTACTCGGGGTCATCCTGGGGGTTGCACCATGCGTCGTACCGGGCGCGAGACGCGCACGCGTTCGCGCGAATCGCGCGCCGGTCAATCCGCCGCAGCGCAGCGCGAACCGTGTCCGCCTCGGCGTCCGGCAGACAGTCGACCGGCCGCATGTCGTACGCGCTGCGCGTGTAGCGGGCAACGTGCGCCGTCACGTCGTACGCCTCACCCGCACGTGACGCGTGATCATCCGCGATGCTCGCGAACGCGCGGCACTCCGCCGCCGCAGCTTCCGCCGGACGCTCACACTCGCGCTCACGCGCCGTACGCTGCTCCGCCGCCGCTACGGCCGTACGCCGTTCCTGCGCTCCCTCGTCGACCGTGTCAACGTCGTACCGGGCAGCGTCCGCCAGAGACTCAAGGGCCCCCGACTCGTCCCCGATCAGGGCGAGTTGACCGGCCGAAACTTCCCACCCACAGTCACTCGCCAACAGGCGCCCGATACGGACGTCGTCGGCGTTCTGGTGAACGCTCCCACCGTCGGCGAGCGTTGCGGCCATGATCGCGCGGCACCCGCACGAACCAAGGTTCATGTCCTTGCGGCCGTTCCCGTCCACCCCGGGCACGATCAGGCATTCGCACTTCCGGCAAACAGCCTCGGCGCGCGACTCGCACGCTTCAACCGACTCCCACGCCTGATCTGACGCGTCCTCAATCCGGCCGAGGCACTCGCGCGCGTCCTCCTCGGCCTTGAACACGATCGCGCTCCACTCGTCACACACGGACTCGGCCGAGTCGTCCCCACGGGCAGCAATCGCAGCGTCAGACAGCGTCCGGCGGGCCCGCAGCACTCGGCGCAGCAACGCCGCACCTTCCTTGACCAGACCGGACGCCGGACGCGCGTCCTCACTGTCGTACTTCCGGGCCCTGATCTCCGTACGGCCGATCAGTCCGGCCACGTCCTCACACTCGGCCCAAGACTCCTCGACACGCGCCACCGTGGCAGCGTCGTCCGCCTCGGTCGACCACTCCGCCGCTTCCTGCGCGAGCGACTCGGCACGGTTGGCGAGCGTGCCAATCTCCGACAGTGCTTCCCGCGCATCCTTGCCCGCAGCAACAGCCGCGCCCATGGCCGCCGTTCCGCCGTCCGCCGTGACCGGAGCCTCGGAAGACTTGGCGACCGTCGCCGCGCCGTCCGCCTCGGCCCGGTAGTGGGCGAGTGCCGCGCGGTAGCCGCGCGGGTTCGACGACACCCACTTGCCCGCGCGCCACGTGTAGCGCTCCGTACGGGAAACGCCAGTGATGACCAGCGTCCACGCGTCCCCGTTCCGCTCCACCATGGCACCCCACCCACGGCCGGTAGCCGCGCCGGCGAGCGCACCAAGGTTCTTCGGGGCCCCCTCGGCGAGAGCCTCGGCAACGGGCATCGGGACTGTGGTGGTGGTCATTCGAGCCTCTTTCGTTCGGTCCGCCGCGGCTTGCCCGCGGCGTTTGGTGCGGTCCCCACAGTAACCCAACTTGTAGTTGAGTTACAAGTTCACCTGTGAGTTTGGGTGTGATTCTCGCGCGCCGAGACCGAACCCGCCACGGACGGCGACCGAACCCGCCACCGTGTGCGCCGGAACGCTCGGCCCGCGCGCCCATCCGACGGGGGGAGGTCACCCAAAAGGGGGCCAGGAAGGGGGCTGTATGCCGTTCTACGGGCCTAGCACCGCCTCGGCGCCCTACCGTCCACCTAGGGACTCAGGCCGTCAGACGGCCGCACAGCGGCTTTCCTCGGCCCGGGGTCGGTTGTGGAAAAAGGGTGCACGGGGTGGCGGTTTCGGCGTTGACCAGCGGAAACGGTCCCAATCAGGCTCGAACCCGCCACGGGTGCACCATGATCGGTAAGGGGTGAATGTTTGGTGGTGACCCTTACTCGAACAGCTTATTGGGAATCGCTCCCAATAAGGCTCGCGCCGACCGGCCGTTCCCCCTGGTCACTCCCGAACCCGCCACCCCGTGCACCCCCCACGCTTGTTCGATTTCCGGGATGTGGAAAAAGGGTGCACGAAATGGCGGTCTCAGCGATCACTTACGATCAGGAGTCGAGGCCGGTACCCCCCTGAAACGTGCGATGAACTGCGGAAATGCGGTTATCCACAGGGGTGCACCGTATGGCGGGTTCCACCTAGTTCCCCAGAGTCAAGAGACAGCCGACAGACGTGATCCGCGAAGCGGATCACTAGCGGCCCGCGAAGCGGGCCGCATAGCAGACAGCGTGAAACGCTGTCAAGTGATCGGCCGAA